>NZ_QUCY01000018.1:6653-60450 GCF_003474385.1 Eggerthella sp. AM16-19 | reverse complement strand
GGCCGGCCCCGCGCGCTCCGCGCAGCCGCATCCGGCGGGGGCTCCCCGTCCGGCGGCGCGCCCGCAGGCGGCACCGGTAACAGCGCAACGCCCGGCGCCTCCTCAGGTCGGTATGCCGCAGCCTCAGGCTGCGCAGCGCCCCATGGCCTCCGCGCAGCCTGCTGCGCCTTTCTCGGCCCAGCCGGCTCCTGCGTCGCGCCCTCAGGCGTTCGCGGCTCAGCCGGCGCCTTCCTGCGAGGGTGCTCCGCAAACCCCCGACGAGCTGCGGGCCGTGCTGCAGGCGGGCTTCGGCGGCGGCGTGACGTTCGAAGAAGTCAAGGAATAGCGCACATCCGGGCCCGCGCCCGGTACAATGCAATGGTTTGAAACCCGTACATTCGCGATTAGAACAGGAAACGATATGGGACGTAAAGGCGGATTCCCCGGCGGCGGCATGGGCAACATGGGCGCTATGATGAAACAGGCTCAGAAGATGCAGGTCGAGCTTGCCCGCGCGCAGGAGGAGATCAAGGACATGACCTTCGAGGCCTCCGCCGGCGGCGGCATGGTCAAGGCGGTCGCCCAGGGCGACAACAGCCTGGTCAGCCTGACCATCGACCCCGAGGCGGTGGACCCCGAGGACGTGGAGATGCTGCAGGACATGATCACCGCGGCCGTCAACGAGGCGCTGCGCGGCGTGGCCGAGCTGGGCGCCCAGCGCATCAACGCCGCAACCGGCGGCATGAGCATCCCCGGCCTGATGTAGGGAAGCGGTTCCGTGCAATCGGCTCCCGCAATCCAAAAACTGCTTGATGAGCTCGAACGCCTTCCCGGCGTGGGCCCGAAATCGGCGCAACGTATGGCGTATTGGATCTTGAACTCCGATCGCGCCATGGCGCTGCGCTTGGCGCAGGCCATCGTGGAGGTGAAGGACGCGGTGCATTTCTGCAGCCGTTGCTTCAACTACGCCGAGGACGACCTGTGCGAGATCTGCCGCTCGACCAGCCGCAACCAGCAGCTGCTGTGCGTGGTCAGCGAGCCGCGCGATATCCCGCCCATCGAGCGCACGGCAGTATACCAGGGCCTGTACCACGTGTTGGGCGGTGCGCTGTCGCCCATGGACGGCATCGGCCCGGACGACCTGCATATCGCGCAGCTTATGCAGCGCTTAGCAACTGAGGACGTCCAGGAAGTGGTGCTTGCCACCAACCCCAACGTGGAAGGCGAAACCACGGCGGCTTACTTGGCGCGCCTTATCAAGCCGCTCGGCATTAAGGTAACGCGCCTGGCCAGCGGCCTGCCCGTAGGCGGTGACTTGGAGTTCGCCGACGAAGTAACGCTCGGTCGCGCCCTAGAAGCACGCCGCGTGTTGTAATGGCGCAAGACAGAGGACTGAAAAGACGCCTGCGAATCCTGAATCGCTTTCCTTTTCTTGGATACCAAGGAATGAAGGGTGATTCATTTGGACTCGCGGGTGTCTTGCGTATTTGGGGCATCCTTGCACGTCGGTGCGCTAAACTATTCTTCCGTGTTGTCTGCAGCTAAATCCATTTTGTCACGGGCGCTTTTCGCCGACCGGTACTGCAGGTAAAAGGCGCCATACGTTACAAAGAAAAGCAGCACGCCGAACGCTGCGCCCATCACAAGGTTTTGAACAAGAAACACCTGTTCAAAAGGCACAAACTGTATTTCGGCAACAGTGCGCATAACAAAGATGGCGACAGCGCTTACCAATCCTGACAGCCCTGAGATGAGCGCAAAAGATTGCGCAGGGAACTTTTCGGTTTGATCAAACCGGTTTGTGTCAACGTACCCTTTACGGGCCTGCATAATCGCGCACGCGACCATAACAACGACAAACCAAATGTACATTGCGGCTTCTACAGGGTTGGCAAACATGTCATAAGAGGCTCCATCATCTTTGTGAATCCAGGCAACCTGCTGCGCCATTAGCTGGTAGATGAGAAGCACAAGCGTTCCGATTGACAGCAGCATGAAACCGGTTTTGTATACCTTTGCTTCTTCAACTTCCAAACGCTCGTCTTTTGGGCCAACATATTCATGCCATTTTCGAACCAAAGTAAGGTTGTCCCATTGCATAAGATGCTCCTATCGTGAGAAGGGATGCTCTTCGTCATCCCAAAACAGGTCGTTCAACGTAACGTGCAGCGTTTTGCAGATTGCCACGCATAAGCCCAGGGTAGGGTTGTATCCCCCTGATTCAATAAGGCCGATGGTCTGCCTTGTAACGCCAACCGCTTTCGCCAGTTCGGCTTGCGAAAGCCCAACGGCAGCGCGCGCAGCTTTCATCCGAAGGTTCTTCTGCCCAGGCACTTCAACTCCTTATAGTGAAGACCAACTATATGTTGCAACATGACAAATATATATTGCATATAAGAGCGCTGTCAAGCAAAATGCAAGATATAGTTTGCATATACTGTCGGAGCAGTTTTTTAATCGAAGCTCCAATCGAGTGCTCAGACCTTTTTCCAATATGTCGGGAAAATGACGAACAGGGGGGGGTGCGGGCTAAATGCGGCCAGGAAAAGAAAGCGCCTGCGAGGCGTATGGGTTCGCAGGCGCTTTGCATATACGGCACGGCATTCGGGGTGGTCTTACGTACCGGAGCAAAAGAAAGACGATATGAGCAGAGCATTGTGAGCCCCTCTGCATGCAAATCCGTGGGTCAGGGCTGATAATGACCTCGTCTCGGAAGCCGGCAGCCAGCCGGGTTGCCACAAGCATGGAAGGGGCTCACCATGAACCATACCACATCCATCGGGCTGGACGTCCACGCAAGGTCCATCGCCGCCGCGGCGCTCGACCCGCTCACCGGGGAGGTCGTTACCAAGACGTTCGCATACTCGCCCGGCGAGGTCGCGTCCTGGGCGCTGGGATTCGACTCGCCCAAAGCCGTCTACGAGTCCGGCGTCACGGGCTTCCACCTTTGCCGCGAGCTCAATGCGCTGGGGCTCGAGTGCGCCGTGGGCGCGTCGTCCAAGATGCAGCGGCCGCCGGCCGACGTCAAGCGCAAGAACGACCTCTCCGACGCCCAGTTCCTGGCCAGGCTGCTGGCCACGCACAACGTGACCGAGGTGTTCGTGCCCGACGCCGAGACCGAGGCCGCGCGCGACCTCGTCCGCGCGCACGCCGACGCCCGCGCCGACCTCACCCGCGCCAGGCAGCGCCTCAACCTGTTCCTCATGAGGCACGGGCACGTGTTCTGCGAGAAGGGGCCGACCGGCGCGCCCGTCGGCAGCTGGACGAAGGCCCACTGGGCCTGGATAAGGCAGATCTCGTTCCCCGACGAGGCCGACGAGGGGGCCCCGGCGTTCTACATCGCGCAGGTCCGCCACATGGAGGGCCAGAAGCGCGAGCTCGAAAAGTTCATCCGCGCCCACGCGCGCGAGCCGCGCTGGCGCGGGCGGGTCGATGCCCTGCGCTGCCTGAAGGGCATCGAGGAGATAACGGCGTTCGCCCTGGTCGCAGAGGCGGGCGTGTTCTCCAGGTTCGACAGCGCGAGGGCCTTCTCGACGTGGGCCGGGCTCGTGCCCTCCGAGCACTCCAGCGGCCCGCGACGACGCACCGGCGGCATAACCAAGACGGGCAACTCCAACGTCCGCAGGCTGCTGGTGGAGGCGTCGTGGTACTACGCCAGGGCGACCGCCGCGCGCAAGCCCGCCCCGAGCCCCGACGTGCCCCTGCGTATAGAGAACCATGCCGCCAAGGCCGTGAAGAGGCTCGTGGCCAGGCGGCGGGAGATGTCCGCGCGCGGCAAGCGGCCTTCGGTCGCCAACTGCGCCACGGCGCGCGAGCTTGCGTGCCGGTGCTGGGCGATAGGCCGCATGGCCGAGGGGGCCGACGCGTAGCCGGCGCCCTGCCGACCCATAGCCATCCGAGCCTGCGGGCGCTCCGAATCCGACTGGCCGTTGAGGGCGATTCCTGATCACTCCCTTGGGCGCTGCTCGCGCGGCACGCCCGCCGGAAGACTCTTCAAACCGAAGGTGACGCCCCCAGCCGTAGCAACGAACTGCGATGCAACGCCGGCGACATAAAGGGCACGTGGCGGCGAGCCTCTCCGATCGGAAGCCGCCGCCGCCCGGCCGGCGAACCCGCGAATATTAGACTGCGAAGACGCGCGTCGGTCTAGACACGTCCATCGAGGAAGCGAAGCAGGCCAGATGATAAGGCCAGGCCCCGAAAAACACGGGGTCTGGCCAAACTTGTCCCTTGACAATGCTCTGCTCATATTAGGGATTCCGCCCCCTCCAAAAAACGGAATCCCTTCTTTTAACGAAGCCGTAGCTTCCGAAAACAGCGAGTTTCATTTTAGCATCGTCTTCACGAAATATCAACATTTTCTTTCGGCTAATGGTTTACCCAATGTTTGACGGATGATGGTTGATTCCTTGCCTATCGGAACAGCTTGCGCTTATCGGGATACAGTTCGAAACGCTGCTGCCAATCGAGCAGGGTTATGCGCGTCAGCTGGGCAAGGCTGGCATAGAACGAGCCCGTGCCAGCACCTTCTTCGAACTGATCAAGGAAACGATACGCCCAAGGCAGCAGGTGATGCTCAAGCAACTTGCGCACTGCGGCTTCGCTGCAGTTGTCCGAAACCGTGCAGAACGCCGCCATCATAAGCATCAACCCGAACTGGTCTTCCGGTTCCTTTTCCGCAAGCGTCATGTTTACGCCGCTTGCGCGCATCCATTCGCGAAGCTCAAGCGTCTCAATGCCGAAAATCACGTTTTCAGGATCGAGGTACACCGACCCCCATGCCGGCGCAGGCAGCTTGGAAGGGCCGATAAACAGGCGATTGTATTCAAGATGGATTTCGTGCAGGCCATCGTCTTCGGCGGCTTTCGCCATGGTTTCAAGGCAGGCTTGCGCTTCGGGTTGACCAAAAGGCCATGCTTGCGCAGCTTCCTGGCCTGAGACGAAACGCAACGCCGTAGCGCCTTTTTCGGATGCGGGGTCATGATAGAACAACGACCCTAAAATGCCCGCCCATTGCGAGATTTCGCGAAAAGTGGTTTCCATGAACGTCTCCTTTACGTTGAGGAAGGCGCCCAGCAGGGCGCCTTCCTTCTCGCTGGCTTGCGAAAATGCAGCTACTAGCTTAGTGCTATGCCAGGCCGACCGTCAGGTAAATCCCGTAGAAGTCAATGCGAACCAGCACGGCGGCAACGATAGCGCACGCAACGGCTACGGCTGTCAAAACGGTGGGGCTAACCTTGACGCGCCCGCAGGCGGCGGTGCACCCGGCGGCAATGGCGGCGAAAACAGAGCCGATTGCGGCGAACGTGGTGTAGTCGCCCATAAGCGCGGACAGCGTTGCGCCAGCTGAACTGGTTACGGAACCTGCGACAGAGCCTTGCGCAAACACTACGGCAATAACGCCGATGCCGCCAACAACAGCGCAGGCCGCCAGCACGTTCGTGGCTTTCTTGCCGAAAGCGTTACCTGCGGCAAGCATAAGCGCAGCAAGGGCGCTGCCTGCCAGCAGGGCAAGGCATAGCTGGCCGGCCCAGCCAAATGCGCCGTCCCATGTAGGGATGGTGCGGATGGCGTATGCCAGGCCGGTCATAACGGCAGTAGCCAAGCCAAGCACCAAAAGCGCGATGCCGAAGCCTTTGTGGGCACCGGCGCCAGGGTGCTTAACCAGCGCGAAAACCACGTACACGGCTGCTACGGCAATGGACAGGCCGGCGCAGGCGATCTCGTTTGACAGCGGCGAAGATCCCAGGCCAGCGAACATGCCGAGCATATGAGCAGGGGAGCCTAGGTGGAACACGGATGCTGCCAGGCCCACCAAAACCACAACGGCGGGAATCAAGGCAAGCGTATCCAGCTTCTTTGCGTTCGCTTCGCCTTCGGCCAGCCCGCGCAGAAGGCCGGTTAAGCCCAGCGCAACAAGGCCTGCGGGTACAAGAATGGAGAAAACAAGCAGAGGCATCTCGGCCGATGCTGCGGTAAGCATTATTCGACCTCCTTCGGGTTCATAACGTTGCCTTCGTAAGTGCCGCCGTTGCGGGAAATGGAGCAGCCCTTCATGATGGTGGACGGCTCGGTGTAACTAGGATCGGGCAGCGGTGCTAGCCACTCGCTTTCTCCGTACTTCTTCTTCATTTCGTCGGCGGGGCCGAAATCGAGCGCGTACAGCGGGCAGGCGTCTACGCAAATAGGGTTTTCGCCCTTTGCCACACGGGAGCTGCAGCCGTCGCACTTGCGCATTTGCCCCAGCTCTTCATCGAAGGAGGGTACGTTGTACGGGCACGCCAGCTCGCAGTACTTGCAACCAACGCACTTGTCGTGGTCAACGGACACAAAGCCGCGCTCGTCACGATGCATGGCGCCGGTGGGGCACACTTCGGTGCATACGGCCTTTTTGCAGTGGTTGCAGTTGATGGACGTGTAGTACGTGAACACATCTTGCGTGAACGTGCCATCGGCATTTTTCTGCCAGCTGCCTCCGCCGTATTCGTACACCTTGCGGAACGCCACGTGCGGCGACAGGTCGTGATAATCCTTGCACGCCAGTTCGCACGTCTTGCAACCGGTGCAGCGGGAGGCGTCGAAATAGAATGCGTAATCAGTCATCGTCTAAACCTCCCTTAAGAAATCTTGCGAACGCCGGCGACGTTGGAGTGTTGCGGGTTGCCCTTTGCAAGCGGGCTGGGATGCCATGAGCACAGCGTGTTGATGCAGCCGCCCTTGTCGATGCGGTCGCCGTTCATGTCGGCGTTGCGCCAACCGCCCTGGCTGATCATGATGGTGCCGGGGATAACGCGCCCGGTCACCTTAGCCTGGATGTGCACTTCGCCATGATCGTTGAACACCGAAACGGTCTCGCCGTTTTCGATGTTGAGCTTTTCGGCGTCCATGGTGTTGATCCACACTTCCTGAGGCGCTGCCTGCTTGATAACCTCGATGTTGCCGAAGCTGGAGTGCGTGCGCGCCTTGTAATGGAAACCGCACAGCGTGAAGGGGTACTCGTCGGTGCAGTCCAGGTAGCTGTCGGCGCCGGGCACGTACGTGGGCACGGGCGTCAGCACGTCGCGCTCGTCGTCGAATTCCCACGTGTCAATGACCTTCTGCAGCGCTTCGGAGTAGATCTCGATTTTGCCGGAAGGTGTTTTCAGCTTGTTCGCCTCGGGGTCTTTGATGAACGACTCAAGCGCCGGCGTGTAGCCCTTGGGGTTGCGGTAGTGGAACACGCCCTTCTCGTAGCCCTCTTCGTAGCTGGGCAGGCGCGGGTCTTTTGCGCGTGCACCTTCGTAGATCTGCTTCGTCCAGCCCTCTTGGTCCTTGCCGTCCAGGAACTTGTCCTTGATGCCGAATTTGTCGGCAATGTCGGCGCACACGTCGAAGCTGCTGCGGCGCTCGAACTTCTCGCCGGTGGTGGCGGGGTTGGCGTAAATGCAGGTGGCAACGTCGCCGGAGTAGCCGTCGTTGATGATGCCCTTCTGCTCTGCGCGCATGATGTCGGGCAGCAGGATATCGGCGTATTTGGCGGAGTCGGTCATGAGCGTTTCGTATACCAGGATAAACTCGCACTTGCTTTCGTCCTGCAGCAGGTCATGCGTGCGGTTGGAGTCGCTGTGCTGGTTTGTGATGCAGTTGCCGGCGTATTCCACGAAGAACTTGATGCCGGTTGACAGCTGATCGGTGCCTTTGACGCCGTCGTGCTCGGCAGTCATCTTCTCGCCATGGTCGATGGCGTCGGTCCAAGAGAACACGGAAATCTGCGATTTGCACGGGTTGGTAGCGGTAATCCACGGGATGCTGAAGGAATAAGCGCCCGTCGTGCAGCCCGTCGTGCAGCCCTTTTTGCCTACAACGCCCAAAAGCAGGTTGAGCATGCAGATGGAAAGGTAGGCCATCTCGCCGTTGCTGTGGCGCTGCACGCCCAGGTATTGCGTGATGAACGGGGCTTTCGCCTCCGCCATTTCGTGTGCAAGCTTTTTGATGCGCTCGGCGGGGATAAGCGTGATAGGCGCGGCCCATTCGGGGGTTTTCTCCACCTTGTCGTAGCCGGTGCCCATGATGTAGTCCTTGTATGACTTGTTCTGACCCTTGGCGGACTCGGGCATGGTGTCCTCGTCGTAGCCGATGCAATACGTGTCCAGGAAGGTCTTGTCCACAAGGTTCTCGGAGATAAGGACGTGCGCGATTGCCGCGGCAAGCGCTGCGTCGGTGCCGGGGCGGATGGGCAGCCACTCGTCGTTGCTGTTGCAGTTCGTGTCGCTGTAGCGCGGGTCGATGTGGATGTACTTCGCCTTCGTGTTCGTACGGTGCTGATAGCTAAAGCCGTGCTTGGACTCGCCGGTGCATCCCATTTCCATGTCGGATGCTGCGTCGCCGAACATTACCACCAGGTCGGAATCTTGGATGGCGGCGTAGGTTGAGGCGCTGTTGGCGCCCCACATGTACGGTGCCGCTGCGGTGGATTGGGCTGCGGAATACGTGCCGTAAGCGCCCAGGTAGCCACCGGTCAGCGCCAGCAGGCGGGGGAAGGGGCGGCCGGTAAGGCTGTATACGCCCGAACCCAGGTTGATGAACACGGCTTCGGGGCCGTAGTTGTTGTAGGTTTCCTTCAGCTTCGTGGCAATGGTGTCGATGGCCTCTTCCCAGCTGATGCGCTCGAACTTGCCCTCGCCGCGTTTGCCAACGCGTTTCATGGGGTATTTCAGGCGGTCGGGGTCGTTGATCCAGCGACGCACCGAGCGGCCGCGCAGGCACGCGCGGAACTTGCCGTTGGGGTCGTCGTCGAACGCCTCTTGCTCGCTTTGCGCCCATTGGATCTCGTCGTCTTTAACGTGGAACCACAGCGGGCAGCGGCTTGCGCAGTTGCAAGAGCAATGGCTTTGGACGATCTTCTCGTCGCTTGTTTCCTGGTTCTGCTCGTCGGCGTAAGCCGGCTCGGTCTTCTCGAACATGCCGTCGAGAACGACACCGCTTGCAGCAAGGGCGGCCGTTGCAACCGAAGCGCCCTTTACAAAGGACCTGCGGGTGACCGAACCCTCGTGTTCGATGGTGTCCATGCATTCCCTCCTCTACACTCTCGTCTTGACATGGTGCCGCCCGGTGGCTGAAAACAACCGTTCGCGGCGCGTGCACCAGACGAAGTGCATGGTATGGAAAAGATATTTTGCGGTATCACATGATTTGTGTGATTTTCCGTTTTGCCTGCATGCGACTATGTTTTCCATCACATGGATTTGAGGATGTTTGAAATTGCGGCTTTCTTGAAGCAGACTTTCGGCGCTTGGCCAGAAGGCGCACGATTGCCGCTTTGAGGTAGCAAGGGGGAAGAATGCGACGAGTTGATCAGCGCGACACGGCTGTGCTGCCGCCGGCGTACCAAGGGTATGCGCGCAGGTTTGCGGAGGTGTCTGCGCAGCTTCGCCGCACCATGGAGCAGTTTGGCTTGCCGCTTGCGCAGGATGACGCGCATGAGCTTGCTGCGGCGAGGAAACGACTTGTGCAGGCGGGTGCACATTTGCGCAATGACGGCAAGAGCATCGTGTACGGCGCGCTGTCCCCGGCGTGCGAGCGGTGCCGCACCGGCGAGCGAAGCGTGTCGCAGTTTATCTCGCTTGCGTGCCCGCGTAACTGCTGGTTTTGCTTCAACGCGAATCAGTTTGACTATAATGAGTATCGGTCGAACCGAAAGGATTGGCGCGTCGAAATGGATGCCTATGCTCAAAGCATGGGCAAACTCGATTACGTTGCCCTAACCGGTGGCGAGCCTTTGCTTTATCCCGACGAGGCGTGCGCGTTCTTCGCTTACGCAAAGCGGCTTAATCCGCAGGCGCATTGCCGCTTGTACACAAGCGGATGGGGCGCAGGCCGCGGTTTGTTTGAGCGGCTTGCCGAAAGCGGGCTGGACGAGATTCGCTTCAGCGTGAAAATTGATGCGGAAACATCAACAAATCGGGAGGCGCCGCAGGCCGAATCGCTTGAGCGCCAAGTCAGCCGCATAAGCCTTGCTGTTGGCGTTGTCCCGTCGGTTATGGTTGAGATGCCGGTTGTTCCTGGTGAGCAGGATACGCTGCGCACGGTCATGCGGCGCCTTGATGACATGGGGGCGTTCGGCATTAACTTGCTGGAGTTCTGCTTTCCGCTGCACAATGCGGCAAGTTATGCCACGCGCGGTTTTGCGCTGCGGTCTGACCCGTATCGAATCCCCTACGATTATCGGTATGCCGGCGCGCTGCCGGTTTTCGGTAGCGAGCAGGCAGCCTATGAGCTTATGGAATGGGGGATACGGCAGGGGCTGCGTTTGGGGATGCATTATTGCTCTTTGGAGAATAAGAACACGGCGCAGATTTTCAGCCAAAACCACGCCGGCTCGCTTGATATGGCGCCTTATCGCTTCTCCCAGCGCGACTTCTTTTACAAAGTATTGCGCGTCTTCGGTGCGGATGCGGCGCACGTGGCCGAAGAGCTCGAGCGCATAGGCGCTCAAGCTGACGGCAATCCGTTCGACGATGCCTCGCAGGCGGTAGTTGCGTTCGACCCGAAATGGCTTGCGCGCCTTGATGCGGACTTAGTTGACGGCTTGGTCAAGCGCGGAGTGCTTTTGTGCGCTTCGGCGGTTGTCGAGTCCGTGGAAGGCGGCAAGGAGCGTTTTCGCGAAGTTGGGCTTGCCGTGGTTGAAGCTGCCGATGTCGTGCGCGCGCGTGAAGGTGGGGAGATGGCATGGGTGTAGGTTTTTCCCAGGGCCTTGCGCAGGTTACGCTGGCGCTGTTCACCACGCTGGCGCCAGCGGGCATGGTTGCGTTTTGCGTCATGGCATGCGTGCTGCTTTTCGGGAAGCTATCTGAAAAGCAGTGGGAGCGCATGTCCCATTTCCTTGTGGTGCCGCTTGCCGTTGCGGTTGTTGGGTTTATCGGCTCGGCTACGCATTTGGGTAAGCCGAGCAATGCCCTGTATGTGTTGGCGGGCATTGGGCGCTCCCCGCTTTCGAACGAGGTTATAGCTTCCGTGACGTTTTTCGCCCTAAGCGGGATGTCGTGGTACGTGGGCTTTAGCCGGCAACGTTGGGCGCAGCGTCTTGTGCGCCCGGGCATGCTGCTAGCATGCGCTGCGGGTGCGTGGCAGGTGTGGGAAATCGCGAATGCCTACACCATTCGCACCATCGGCACGTGGAGCACGCCTAGCGTGCAGGCTAATTTAGTGCTAGCAGCGCTTATGGGCGGGGCCTTGCTGGCAATTTGCTCGCTTTCGTTGTCGGGGTATAGGGCGCCGCGCCGCTTGTTCGGGGCTCTTTTGGCAATTGCAGGCGTAAGCGCCGCGGCTGCGGCGGTGTCGCAATCGCTTCAGTTCGCGGAGCTTGGCGCCATGCGCAACGTCATGACGCTCGCACGGGATTTGGCGCCCTGGTATCCTGCGGGTATCGCCGTCTCGGCGATTCTTGCGGGTTGGGCTATTGCGGTGGATGCGCGCGGGCTGCGCATGCGCGGCTCTATTGACCCTGTGCGGGCGTGTGCGGCGTGTGCTTTGATGTTTGCAGGGGTGTTCACGGTTCGCTTTGCGTTTTACTGCTTGCATATGACGGTGGGGTTCTAAAGAGCGGGGAAAGGAGTGCCATTATGCCGAAGCCGAACATCGCCGTGCTGGGATATGCGTTGTTCGTTACCATTAACGCAACGTCGTTGTGGGGCGGCGTGTTCCCGTTTTTCCCGATGGAATTCCACACGCCGGAAGTCACCATCCTGTTCTTCCTCTCGCAGGCCCTGGCGTATTGCGCCACGTTCTTTCTTACTATGTTGGTGGCGTATCGCAGGCCTGAGTTCGTGCACAAAACGTTGGTGCTTATCGCCATGGCGCTGGCCATTGCCGGCGCGATAAGCCTTATTGCCGCTATGTACTTGAAGTGGCTTACTATCTCGCTTGTGGTTTGCGGCGGCGTGTGCCTTGGCATGGGATGCGGGGGCTTTGCCATGGCCTGGCAGCGATATTTCAGCGCTATGGCCTCGACGTCCGGCATCTTCTACCTGCTTGCAGGTACCATGCTGGGCGCGCCTGTTTTCTTCGCGCTGTATTTGGTCCCTAGTGCGGTAACGGTGTATTTAAGCCCCGTTATCCTTATTCCCGTATGCGGTCTGTGCGCCATTTTGGCAACGCGCACCATCGATTTTAGCCTTCCGCAGTTTGCGGACGTGCCCGCGTGCAACCCGAAGGTGTATGCGCTGGCGGTGCGCGATTACTGGAAAAGCGCGGTGGGCATCGGCGCAATCGGGTTTGCGTCGGGCGCGGTTCGAGCCGTTGCGCTTGCCGACCCCGCGGCGGGTGATGCAACCAATATCTTCTCCATGATCGGTTCGCTGGCTGCTGCGGGCATCTTGCTGATGGTTTGGCGCCGTCGGTCGTTTCAGTTCGACTTGCTTTCTGCGCTTAAAGTCCTGTTTCCCGCAAGCTTGACGTGCTTGGTTTTGCTCCCGCTGCTGGCGGGGAAATTGTCGTTTATCGCCGGTTTGCTGTATCTGGCGTTTAGCGTTGTAAGCCTTATCATGCTGTTGCAGTGCGCGCAGGCATCGCGCGACCGCGGCATTAACCCGGCGTTCATCTTCGGTTTCTGCGGGGGAATCGTGTATTTGATGCAGGATGCGGGCTTCGTGTTCGGGTTCTGGGCGGATTCTTTCCTAGATGGCGCATTTGTGCAGCTTGCCGTTGTTGCCTTGATGGGCGGATACGTTTTGGCCATGGCGTTTGCGCTGCAGTACATGGGCGGCACGGTTGTGCTTTCGCGCCGCGGCGTTCCAGATAGCGTTGAGTTTGTGTCCCATGAGGCCGAGGAGCCGCATGAGGTGCCTTCGATTTCGGAGAGGCATGCCCCTGAAAGCTCCTTGCGGCAGGTTGATGAAAAGCCGGAGGCGGATGCTACATTGCCCGATGCGCGCGTTTCCGCGCCGCGCGGCCCGGGGCGTCGTTCGAAGGCTCAGGAACGCGATCGGTCGGAGCGCTTGCGGGATAGGGTTTCCAAGGATTGCCTGCTTTTGCAGGAGCAGTTCAAGCTGTCTAATCGGGAAACAGAGGTGGCGGAGCTTATCATGCGCGGCAACAGCGTCTCAAGCATTGCCGAAACCCTTGTAATCTCCGAGAACACGGTTCGCACGCACACGAAGCATATCTATACGAAGCTGGGTATTCACAAACGCCAAGAAATGCTTGATCTTGTGCAGGAAGTGGTTGAGTATGCCCGCGGGCAACAGCGTGAAGCATAACGGCTTCGCGCAATGTCCCGGTGCTTGGAAAGACCTCGTTTCCGTATTGAGCCCTCGTGCTATACTTTTTCGCACGAAAGGATATGCGTATGATCAAATTTCCCAGCCCCGCGGTCTCCATCGTCGGGCGTCATAATTCCGGCAAGACAACCCTTATCGAGAAGCTCATCGCCGAGCTGGTCGGTCGCGGTCTGGACGTGGGCAGCGTCAAGCACCACAGCCATGTCGGATTCGATATCGACATCCCCGGGAAAGACTCGTGGCGGCATCGCCACGCCGGCGCCAGCGAGACGGTTATCGCGGCACCGGGCCAGATGGCGCGTATCCAAACCACCGATGGGGAAGCGGAATGCGCCGACATCGTGGCGAGCATGCCCGGCCACGACGTGGTGATCGTCGAAGGTTATCGCAAAAGCGGCCTGCCCACCATCGAGATCATGCGCGCCGGCAACAAGGCCGATGCCCGAACCGCCGAGGTGTTCGCCGAGGGTGCTCGCAAGGGCTGGGCGCTCGGCACGGATTTCACCCAGTTCGGGCGCGGCTCCATGCCCCATGCGGCAGAGGTCCATCCCGATGATCGCCCCGTGGCGCAGCCTTTAGACCAGGCCGAGGAGGACCGCCTCGCGCGCAGCTATCCCGACCATGCCGATATCTCCAACAAGATGCCAACGGCCGCAACGGTCGCGGTGGTCACCGATATCCCGCTGGCTGCCGAAGCCGCCGGCGTGTACGGCATCCCGGCGTTCGATATCAACGATGTGGCAGGGCTGGCAGATTTTCTGCAAGCGACCTTCGCGCGCCCGCGCGTGTCCATGGTCATCCAGGCTGGCGGCGAGAGCCGCCGCATGGGTCGCAGCAAGGCAACGGTCCCGTTCTGCGGCCGGCCGCTCATCTGCCGTTTGGTCGAGCGGCTCTCGCCGGTGGCCGACGAGCTCATCGTCACCACCAACGAGCCGAAAGAGCTTGCATTTCTGCAAGAGCAGTATCCCGAACTTGGCATCCGCTTCGAGTCCGACGTCATCAACGAGCGTGGTGCGCTGCCGGGCCTTTACACGGCCCTTCGCTGCGCCCGCAACCCCTATGTGGCGGTTGTGGCTTGCGACATGGTGCTCGCATCGCCGTCGCTCGTGGTCGCCGAAGCGCTCGAGATGACCAGGACGGGGGCAGACGTGGTCGTGCCCGTCAACAAGCACGGCTTCGAGCCGTTTCACGCGATCTACCGCCGCTCGGGCTGCTTGCCGGCAGTGCGAGAGGCGCTCAATGAGGGGGAGAAGCGCGCCCAGGTGTTCTTCAACCAGGTCAACGTGTGCGAGTTCCCGCAAAAGAAGGTGCTTGAGACCGAGCCTATGGGCGGGTGCTTCATGAACGCGAACACGCCCGACGAGCTGGCAGCGCTCGAGCGCATCATACAAGATCGCATCGAGTGCGAGTAGCGCCATGCGAAGCGCGTGACCGACCCGCGCCGATTTCGCGCAGATTATGAAGCGAAACCGATGTGTGCGACGGTCATGCGCTAATCTTCGCCGCGGCATATATGCGCGGGAGTAAACGAGGGGGAAGGCGAATGCCGAACATCGCAGACATCATAGAAGTGGCCGAGGAGCTTGAGGACAAGGCCGTCGTGCCGGCTTCGAAGCGCTGCGTGGCCGTGCGCAACCGCAACGCCTCGTGCCGCAAGTGCATCGATGCCTGCCCGGCCGACGCCATCAGCGTGCACAACAACGTGCTCAACGTCGACCATAAGGCCTGCGTGGGGTGCGGCGCCTGCGCGGTGGTTTGCCCCACCGAGGCCTTGATTCCCGTGCGCCCTGCCGATGAGGCGCTTGAACAGGCGGCGGCAGAGGCCATGGCCGCCCTCGATGGGCGCGCGGTCATCGCCTGCGCCCGCATCGCCTCGAAGGGCCTGGCCGCCCCGCATAAGTTCGCTGAGGTGCCCTGCCTGGCGCGCGTCGATGAGAGTCTGCTGCTCGGTTTGGCGGCGGTCGGCGCCAAGGACATCGTGTTGGTGGACGGCTGCTGCAAGACGTGCAGGTTCAGGAAGACCTCGCCCGGCGTGGACGAAACCATCGCTTCTGCTAATAACCTGATGCAGGCCCAGGGGGCGCCGGCAATGGTCTCCCGCGCGTCGGAGTTCCCCCAAGGGATGGCGCTCAAGAACGCGAACAGCTTGCTCGGCGAGGCGCGCCGTGGCTTCTTCACCAGCGCAACCTCATGGACGGCCAGCGCGGCCGGCAAGACCGCCGAGATGGTCATCCGCAAAAACCTCGGCATGAAGGCCAAGGACGCCACGCTGCACGAGCAGCTGGGGGCGGGCGCTTCGGGCACGTTGCCCCAGTTCCAGGAACGTCGCCGCAGCCAGGTGCTCGACGCTATGGACCGCTTGGGCGAGCCTGCGGTCGAGCAGTTCGAGACGCGCCTGTTCGGCAGGGTTGAGATCGATGCTTCCCTATGCAACTCGTGCGGCATGTGCGCGGTGTTCTGCCCTACGGGCGCGCTCAGCAAAAGTCCTATCGAGCCCAGCCCCAACGCAGACGGCACGCCCGATGGCGGCAGCTTCCTCGAGTTCTCCTGCGCTGAGTGCGTGCAGTGCGGCCTGTGCGTGGATGCGTGCATGAAGAAGTGCATCACGGTAAGACCGCAGGTGCGCACCGCCGAGCTGTTCGACTTCGAGCCGCGTTTTATTTATCTGCCGAAACCCCAGGCCAGACCGGGAATCTTGTCGAATTTCAAGCGGTAGGCGCGCATTCGGCGGCAAATTTTGAAAAAAGTCGTCGCCGATGCCGGATGGTTATGCTAATATATTCTCCGCTGCGAAAGCGGCAATCGGGATGTGGCTCAGCTTGGTAGAGCGCTGCGTTCGGGACGCAGAGGCCGCAGGTTCAAATCCTGTCATCCCGACCATTGCATGGTCAAGGCTCGGTGTTCGCACCGAGCCTTTTTCGTGCAACCGTGCATATCCGTTGGAGTGCTGCGCAAGCGCGTGTGCTTTTCATCGAAGGTGCGTCGGCAAGCTGCGGTTATGTTAAAGTACGCGGCGTTGCATATCACGGCCCGATGCCCGGGCTGGGACGAGTACTTGGAGGACACATGAAATTTCTGGGAATGGGCGTGCCTGAGCTTCTGATCATCCTCGTGGTGATTCTGCTTATCTTCGGCCCGAAGAATCTGCCAAAACTCGGTAGCGCTCTGGGCAAGACCGTGAAGAACCTGCGCGAGGGCATGGGCGATTCCAAGAAGGCCGAGGAAGAGGCCGACGAGGTCGAGGCTGAGGAAGACGACGAGGACGCCGCCAAGAAGAAGACCACCGCTGCCCGCAAGAAGAGCGAGTAGATCGTAGCTTCACAAGGTTGGTACGCGGTATGCGCAACGGGCTGCGGTCCGGCGCATACCGCTTTTTTCGTATAGATAGGTGAACAACATGGCTGACAACTACATCCTTACCCCCGAGGGCAAGCAGCAGCTCGAAGAGGAGCTGCACTATCTGGAAACCGAGAAGCGCGCCGAGGTAGGCGAACGCATCAAGGTGGCGCGCGAGTTCGGCGACATCTCCGAGAACTCCGAGTACGACGATGCGAAAAACGAGCAGGGCATGCTCGAGGCGCGTATCGCCGAGATCACCCGCATCCTGGGCGAGGCCACCGTCGTGGCAACCCCGAAGCGCTCCAACTCCGTGCACATCGGCTCCACCGTCACCGTCGACATGGGCGGCCGTGAGCGCGTGTTCACCATCGTTGGCGCCGCCGAGGCCGACAGCCACGCCGGCAAGATCTCCAACGAGTCCCCGGTGGGCGCTGCGCTGCTGGCCCACAAGAAGGGCGACGAGATCGAGACCACCGGCCCGACCGGCCGCGTCATCAAGATGAAGATCGTCAACATCGAGCACTAGCAGATTTGCAAGTTCCGCTTGCCTGCGGGTAAGCGGAACTTCTCGATGTCGTGGCTGGCTGCGCCGCGTCGCTTGCGCATTCGGTTTCACGGACAAGGCCGCATGCCTATGCCCGCTCGCTTCGGCCGAACCCCGCGCACCGCAGCCGCTCTCGCTTACTCAACCAAATCCCTGTACTTAGAAGGGCTTTCCCATGAGCAATACCCCTGAAGTTATCGAAGACGATCCCATCGAGGTGCGCAAGGCCAAGCGCCAGGCCATGCTCGATGCGGGCCAGAACCCCTATGGCCATGCGTTCGACTACAGCCACCATCTGGCCGAGCTCGAGCAGCTCTACGCGCACCTTGAGGACGGGGATTCCACCGAGGACCTGGTCAAGGTTGCCGGCCGTATCATGTCCAAGCGCGTTCAGGGCAAGATCGCTTTTCTGGGCCTGCGCGACGCCACGGGCGACATGCAGCTGTTCTGCCGCATCAATGAGCTGGGCGAAGAGGCCTTCGGCCGCCTGAAAGACCTTGATGTGGGCGACTGGATCGGCGTCGAGGGCGCTATGATGCGCACGCGCCGTGGTCAGCTGTCCGTTGCCGTGTCGTCCTTCGAGCTGCTCAGCAAGTCCATTCGCCCGCTGCCCGAGAAGTTCCACGGCCTGGCGGACAAGGAGACGCGTTATCGCCAGCGCTACGTCGACCTGGTCATGAACCCCGAGGTCAAGCAGGTCTTCGAGAAGCGCTTCAAGATCGTCGCCGCCATCCGCCGCTACATGGAGGACCAGGGCTTCTACGAGGTGGAAACCCCGTTTCTGCACCCCATCCTGGGCGGCGCGAACGCAAAGCCGTTCGTCACGCATTTCAACGCGCTCGATCGCGACTACTTTCTGCGCATCGCCACCGAGCTGCCGCTCAAGCGTCTGCTCGTAGGTGGCTTCGAGAAGGTGTTCGAAATCGGTCGCCAGTTCCGCAACGAGGGCATGGACCCGTACCACAACCCTGAGTTCACCACCATGGAGGCATACCAGGCCTTCTCCGACCTCAACGGCATGATGGACCTCACCGAGGGCTTCATCAAGGCGGCAGCTGAGGCTGCTTGCGGCACGCTCAAGGTCAGCTACCAGGGCGTCGACATCGACCTGTCCGGCCAGTGGCCGCGCGAGACCATGTGCGGCCTGGCAACGCGCTACGCCGGCGAAGAGGTTTCCTTCGACCGCAGCCGTGAGGACCTGGTGGCCATCCTGGAGAAGAACGGCGGTCGCGCCGAGGACGCCTGGGGCAAGGGCAAGCTCATCTCCGAGATCTTCGAGGCCGTGGCCGAGGAGAAGCTCATCCAGCCCGTGTTCGTCACCGAGCATCCGCTGGAGATCTCCCCGCTGGCCAAGAAGCTGCCGAACAACCCCGAGCTCACCGAGCGCTTCGAGCTGTTCATCTGCGGCCACGAGTACGCCAACGCCTTCAACGAGCTCAACGACCCGGTCGACCAGGCCGAGCGCTTCCGTGCGCAGGTCGAGGCCAAGGACATGGGCGACGACGAGGCCATGGGCTACGACGCCGACTACATCCGCGCGCTCGAGTATGGCATGCCTCCGGCAGGCGGCGTGGGCATCGGCATCGACCGGCTGACCATGCTGCTCACCGATTCTCCGACCATCCGCGACGTGTTGCTGTTCCCGCACATGCGCGATGAGGCCCCTGCCGGCGCCAAGCCCGCCGCACGTCCGGCTGCTCCGGCAGAGCAGTCCGCCGAGGAGCCCATCGACTTCTCCAAGGTGGTCGTCGAGCCGCTGTTCGCCGACGAGGTGGACTTCGACACGTTCAGCAAGTCCGACTTCCGCGCCGTGAAGGTCAAGGATTGCGTGGCTGTGCCGAAGAGCAAGAAGCTGCTGCAGTTCACGCTTGACGACGGTACAGGCGAAGATCGCACCATCCTGTCCGGTATCCATGCATACTACGAGCCGGAGGAGCTGGTGGGTCGCACGCTCGTGGCGATCACCAACCTGCCGCCGCGCAAGATGATGGGCATCGCCTCCTGCGGCATGCTGCTGTCCGCCGTGCACGAGGAGAAGGTCGACGACGATACCACCGAGGAGCGTCTGAACCTGCTTATGGTCTCCGGCCGCATCCCGGCCGGCGCTAAGCTGTACTAAGCTGCGCATCGTCGCATAAACACACGAAGGCCCGCCTGGGTGATCCCGGGCGGGCCTTCGTTGTTTGGCGGCAGATCGGTTGGGGAGGGGTGGTGCTCGGACGATCCGAGCTTAGCGGATGGGAAAGCGTTAAGGCCTACGGTCTACGAAGGGTCTCTTGGGAATCGCGCCTACCCGGTTATCGTGAAGGGCAAGACGGAACAGGGCACGGGGTACCCGATGCGCCCTGCTCCTTGCCCCGCTCAACGTCGCTACGCCGAATGCGTCTGTTGCGATACGGCCCCGTCTTCAGGCCCCAATTCGTTTTCCGCGTCCTGTTGCGCGAAATGCTCCATGGCAAGCGTTCGAAGCGTGGAGATGACGGGCACGCCCAGAAGCACGCCTAGAAGGCCGAACAGCGACCCGCCCGCGATCACGGCCACGAACACCCAGATGCTCGGCAGGCCCACCGACTGTCCCACCACGTTCGGGTAGATGAGATGTCCCTCGATTTGCTGGAGGATCACCAAGAACACGATGAACTGCAGGGCTTGAACGGGGTCTTGCGACAGGATCATCGCCGCACCCATGATGCCGCCTATCCATGCGCCGGCGAACGGGATGAGCGACGACACGCCCACGATAAGGCCGATGGAAGCCGCATAGGGGAACTGCAGGATGGTGCCGCCGATGGCGCACAGGGCACCCAAGATGACCGCCTCGATGCATTGCCCGCGGATGAAGCGCGAGAAGCAGTCGTTGGTGATGCTGCATGCGTGCAGCACGCGGCGGCGCAGGTCCTCGCCGGGGATGAAGCTGGCCGCGCGCATGGCGCCGGCGTGCACGCGGTCCTTGTCGAGCAGCAGGTACAGCGCGAACACCATGCCCAGTAGGATCGAAAGCGTCAGATGGGCCACCTCGCCGCTGGTCTGCGCCACGATGCGCAGCGCCTGGTCGGTGCCGCCCATGGCGTCCAGGGCCTTTTGCCCGATGGAGTTCCAGGTGGCGTTGTCCAAGATCGGGATGGCCTGCGCACCGGGAAGGTTCGCGATGGCCTGCGACGCCATGGCCGCAGCTTCCGATATGCCGGTGATGATGGCGGCGCCCGCGGATTTGAACTCGCCGCCCACGAACGAGGTCAGCGCCGCAAGCGCCAAGGTGACGGCGGTGATCGCCAGGATGACGCAGATGGGGCGGCGCGTCTTGATTGCGAGCGTGTTGTTGGTATGGGGGAACCAGCGCGATTCAAGCGCCGCCGCTATGAAGTTCAGCAGATATGCCAGCACCGCGCCGATGGCCAGGGGCTCAAGGGCGGACCAGACGGTTGATAGGATGGAACATAGGTCGTCGAATCGGGCGACTGCCAGCGCCGCCACGGCAAGGGCGGCAACAAGGATAAGGGCGTAGCGTATGGTGTGCCTGTTCATGCGATCCTGTCGGTTGAAGGGGGATGGGCCGCGCTGCTGCGCGTTTCGCAACCAGTATAAGCGTGTGCATCGGTCAAGGCGCCGTGTTTGCGCGCTTGTCGACCTTTCGTGAAGAACCGCTTGCGGAATCCGGGTGAAAAGGGGCAAAAGGGGTCTAAAAGCGCTTCCGGTGTGTGCGGATTGCACGTAGCGGGGGCAACGGGCGTTGTGCGGCTCCGGGCTACTTTATTATGTATACGATACGTAAACGGCTTAGCAGTCCATTGACGGGAGTGCTAACATGAACAACCGAGACCATAATCATATGCCGCGAGAATCGAGGCTTCATGTCATTTGAGAAGTTCACGGACAAGGCGCGCAAGGTGCTCGTCTTGGCCCAGGACGAGGCACGCGCTCTGCATCAGCCCTATGTGGGCACCGAGCATATCCTGCTGGGCCTCATCCAGGAAAAGGATGGCCTTGCCGCCCAGGCCCTCGAGCGCCTGGGCGTGGCCTATGACGCCGTGGTGAAGGGCATCCGCGAGGTGGCCTCCATCGACGAGGGCGCCGACGTGTCCGGCCATCTTTCGTTCACGCCGCGCGTCAAGCGCGTGCTCGAGAATAGCTTGCGCGAGGCCATGCAGATGGGGCAGAGCTACATCTCCACCGAGCATCTGCTGCTCGGCATCGTGCGCGAGAACGAGGGCACGGCGCTCGACGTGCTCTCGCGCTTGGGCGTGAAGGGCGACGACATCCGCACCGCGCTCAACGATTTGGTGGGCCAAAGCCCCGTGTACGCGGGCCGCAACCCCTTCGAGGCGGCCGGCACCGTGCCCGACAGCGCCCTGAAGGAGTTCGGCACCGACCTTACGCAGAAGGCGCGCGACGGCAAGCTCGACCCGGTCATCGGCCGCGCCGGCGAGATCGAGCGCGTCATGCAGATCCTCTCCCGCCGCCAGAAGAACAACCCGCTGCTCATCGGCGAGCCCGGCGTCGGCAAGACCGCCGTGGCCGAGGGTCTGGCGCAGCTCATCGTGTCCAACCAGGTTCCCGATATCCTGCGCGGCAAGCGCCTGCTCACGCTCGACGTGTCTGCCCTTGTGGCCGGCAGCAAGTACCGCGGCGAGTTCGAGGACCGCTTGAAGAAGTGCATCAAGGAGGTCAAGGACGCCGGCGACATCATCTTGTTCATCGATGAGATGCACACGCTTATCGGCGCGGGTTCTGCCGAGGGCTCCATTGATGCCGCCGCCATCCTCAAGCCGCCGCTGTCGCGTGGCGAGATCCAGGTCATCGGCGCTACCACCGTCGACGAATATCGCAAGCACCTGGAAAAGGACAGCGCCCTCGAGCGCCGTTTCCAGCCCATCACGGTCGGTGAGCCCAACGAGGAGCAGGCCCTGCGCATCATGGAGGGGCTGCGCGACCGCTATGAGGCGCATCATCAGGTGCATTTCACCGACGAGGCGCTTCAGGCCGCCGTCACGCTGTCGGACCGCTATATCCAGGACCGTTTCCTGCCCGACAAGGCCATCGACGTCATGGACGAGGCGGGCGCCCGCATGCGCATCCGCAACATGACCTTGCCCGACGAGCTGCGCGAGATGGACGACAAGCTGCGCCAGATCCGCTCCGATAAGGACAAGGCCATCGCCGAGCAGGATTTCGAGCGCGCCGCCAAGCTGCGCGACCAGGAGTCCGCTGTGAAAGACGAGCGCGCCGCGGCCGAGAAGAAGTGGGCCGAAGATTCCCAGAAATCGGTGCATCAGGTAACGGCGCAGGACATCGCCGACGTCGTCTCCATGACCACCGGCGTGCCCGTGTCCAACCTCACCGAGGCCGAAACCGAGAAGCTGCTGCGCATGGAGGGCGTGCTGCACGAGCGCGTCATCGGCCAGGAAGAGGCCGTGACTGCGCTGTCGAAGGCCATCCGCCGCAGCCGCGCCGGTTTGAAGGATCCCAAGCGCCCCGCCGGCAGCTTCATCTTCCTGGGCCCGTCGGGCGTGGGCAAGACCGAGCTGTCCAAGGCGCTCGCCGAGTTCCTGTTCAGCTCCGAGGACGCGCTCATCAGCTTCGACATGTCCGAGTACATGGAGAAGCACTCCGTCAGCCGTCTGGTCGGCTCGCCTCCGGGCTATGTGGGATTCGACGAGGGCGGCCAGCTCACGAAGGCCGTGCGTCAGCGTCCGTATTCGGTGGTGCTGTTCGACGAGATCGAGAAGGCGCACCCCGACGTGTTCAACATCCTGCTGCAGATCCTGGAGGAAGGCCGTCTGACCGACGCCCAGGGCCGCACGGTCGATTTCCGCAACACGGTCATCATCATGACGTCCAACGTCGGCGCACGCGAGATCTCCGCGCCCACCACGCTCGGCTTCAGCCCCGAGGGCAAGGCCGGCCTTTCCGACAAGGAGATCAAGTCCCGCGTCATGGGCGAGGTGAAGAAGCTGTTCAGGCCAGAGTTCTTGAACCGTATCGATGAGATCATCGTGTTCAAGTCCTTGATGCAGGAGCAGATCGTCGAAATCGCCAAGCTCATGGTGGCCGACCTGCGCGAGCGCCTGATCGCCCAGAACATGACCATCAACCTTACCGATGATGCCTACAAGCTCATCGCGAAGGAAGGCACCGATGCCGCCTATGGTGCTCGTCCGTTGCGCCGCGCCATCCAGCGCCTGCTGGAAGACCCGCTGTCCGAAGAGCTGCTCGAGGGCAAGTGGACGTCGGGCTCGGTCATCCAGGCAAACGTTTCCGAGGACGGCGAGAGCCTTGCGTTCGTCCCCGGCACGGGCTCCATCCCTGCGCCGCGCAAGCACGATAACATCGCGCGCGACGCCGAGCTTCTGCTCACGAACTTCGATCTGGGCCACGCCGGCGTCTCCGGATCGGGCGGGTCGGCAAGCGGCGGCGCTGCGGATTAAAGTTCTGGTTGCTCCCGCTGCGCTCCGCTTGGGCCGGCTGGGGAAAGCCTGCCACGCGCACTTTTTCCATACAGCGCGTAGCGTGCCTGCGAAAACGCGGCAGTTGCTTTAGAATGTAAGGCGGTCCCGAAAGGGGCCGCCTCATTTGTTTTCGACGGAAAGAGGAAACCATGCCCAAGACCGTTGACCCGGTGTTCTCGTCCTCGGTGCTCGCCGCGGCCGATCTGGCCACGGCGCTCGACATCGATGCGCTCACGCAATCCTTGGCCGGCCTTGAGGGCAAGGTCGACAAGAACCCGAAGACGGCGGCCATCATCTTGGCCGGCGGCACGGGCGAGCGTTTCGGCAAAGAAGGCGGCAAGCAGCTGGTGGAAATCGGCGGCAAGCCGATCCTCACCTGGTCGGTCGAGGCCTTCGACGCCGTAGGCGACATCGGCCTCATCGTCATCGTCTGTCCGGCCGAACGCCAGGGCGAGTACCTGAGCAAGGCCGTCGACCCCTTCTCGTTCGCTACGCCCATCGTGGTCGCCGCGGCGGGCTCCACGCGTCAGGAATCAGCGTTTTCCGGCCTTGAGCTGGTGCCCGAGGAGTTCGAGTACGTGGTCATGCACGACGGCGCCCGTCCGCTCATCTCGGCAGACCTGATCGCCCATACCATCGCCACCCTCAAGGGCAACATCGACGCCGATGGCGCCGTGGTAGCCCATCCCGCTATCGATACGCTGAAAGTCGTGGAAAACGGCGTCATCGTCGGCACGCCCGACCGCAGCGTGTTCTGGAACGCGCAAACCCCGCAGGTGTTCCGTGCGGGCATCTACCGCCGCGCGCACGCCTCGGCGCTCTCCGACGGCTTCGTCGGCACCGATGACAGCTCCTTGATCGAGCGTCTCGGCGGCCGCGTCCTTGTGGTAGAGGGCAAGCGCGACAACATCAAGCTCACCGTACCGGAGGATTACCTCATGCTCGTGGCCGCCGTGCGCGAGCGCTATCTCAAGCAGAAAGGCGAGCAGGAGCAATGAGCCTGGGATTCAGCGCCCTGCGCATAGGGCAGGGCTACGACGTGCATAAGCTGGTCGAGGGCCGCAAGCTCATCATCGGCGGGGTGGATATCCCGCACACCCTGGGGCTGCTCGGCCACTCCGACGCCGATGTGCTGGCACATGCCGTGGCAGATGCGCTGCTCGGCGCCATCCGCGGCGGCGACATCGGCAAGCTTTTCCCCGACACCGACCCTGAATGGGAAGGGGCGGATTCCATGAAGCTGTTGGCGGCTGTTGCGGGCAAGGTGCGCGAAGAGGGCTTCCAAATCATCGATGTCGATAGCGTCATCGCAGCTCAGGCGCCGAAGATGGCACCGCATCGCCAGCAGATGCGCGAGAACCTGGCAGCCGCCATGGGCATCGCGGTCGACAACGTCGGCGTGAAGGCGACCACCACCGAGCACCTGGGTTTCGAGGGCCGTCAGGAGGGCATCTCCGCCACGGCCGTGACCCTGCTGGCGCGATGTAGCTAGTTCGGGCGCGGTTTTCGCGACGCCCGGTCCCTTCGCAGCCTTCGTCAACCCGCCGCACCATGCGGCATGCACATAGAACAGGAATGCAAATGCTTAAGATCTATGACACCAAACTTCGCGAGAAGGTGCCTTTCGAGTCGCTCGAGCACGGGAAGATCGGCATGTACGTGTGCGGTCCCACCGTGTACAACTACATCCATATCGGCAACGCCCGTACGTTCGTCAGCTTCGACGTCATCCGCCGCTACCTCTCCTGGCGCGGCTTCGACGTGAAGTTCGTCTCCAATATCACCGACGTCGATGACAAGATCATCAAGAAGGCCAACGAAGAAGGCCGCAGCGCAGCCGAGGTTGCCGCTGAATATTCGCAGGCCTTCCTTGATGACATGCACGCCATGAACGTGCAGGACCCCGATGTGCGCCCGCGCGCAACCGAGGAGATCCCCGAGATGATCCAGCTCATCCAGGAGCTCATCGATGGCGGCCACGCGTACGAGGTCGAGGGCGATGTCTACTTCAGCGTGCGCAGCTATGCTGATTACGGTGCGCTGTCCGGTCGCAACATCGACGAGATGGAAGGCGGTCATCGCGAGCTGCGCGCCGACGGCCAGGGCCTGGAAGATCGCAAGCGCGACCATCTCGACTTCGCGCTGTGGAAGGCCGCCAAACCCGGCGAGCCTTCTTGGGAAAGCCCGTGGGGCCAGGGCCGTCCTGGCTGGCACATCGAGTGCTCGGCTATGTCGCGCAAGTACCTGGGCCTGCCTTTCGATATCCACGGCGGCGGCGCCGACCTGGTGTTCCCGCATCACGAGAACGAGCGCGCCCAGTCCGAGGCCGCATGCGGCTGCACCTTCGCCAATCACTGGATGCACAGCGGCATGCTGCAGATCAACCACGAGAAGATGAGCAAGTCGCTGGGCAACTTCCTGCTGCTGCGCGACATCCTCAAGACCACGTCCCCCGATGTGCTGCGCTTCCTTATGCTGCAAACGCATTACCGCAGCCCGCTGGATTTCTCCGACGAGCGTCTTGATGAGGCCGCATCCGCGCTTTCCCGCATCGAGAACGCCGTGCGCAACCTTGATTGGCAGATGAAGAACGCCCAGGATGTGCCTAGCCCGCTTGATACCCAGGCCATCCTGAAACAGGCGAAGTCCACGCGCGTCGAGTTCGTCCTGGCCATGGACGACGACTTCAACGCCCCGCGCGCACTGGGCGAGGTGTTCGATCTGGTCGGTTTCGCGAACACCCAGGTCGCCGGCAAGACGCTTTCGCTCTCCGATGTTCCCGCCGTGCGCGATCTGCGCGAGACCATCACCACGCTCATACGCGTGTTCGGCGTGGAGGTTGCTCCCCAGGATTGGGAGGACGCGCAGGGTGATGCGTATCCGGCCGAGGTCGTCGACCTGGCGAAACAGGTTGCCGGCTACGAGGGCTCGGATGCTCATGAGGCTGTTGACGCCCTGCTCGATGCCCGTGCCACCGCGCGTGCCGAGAAGAACTGGGCTGTGGCCGATGCCGTGCGCGATGGCCTTACGGGGCTAGGCTTCACCATCGAGGACACCCCTCAGGGCGCTCGCGTTAGCTACGACCCCTCCGAGGGCAAGTAGGCTGAAACCGACGTTGCGGGCCGCTGCGCCGCTTCGTTCCCATTCTCAACCTTGCGGGCGTGGCTGAAACGCCGCGCCCGGTCTGGCCTGGCGCAAGATACGTTTTGCCGGGCCTAGGGCAAAAGGCGCCGGACTTGCCGTGCGGCGTCCGGTTGGATGGGCTCGAGGCCGCGCGGCGGCTTTCGTGTTTGTGCTGGATTGATTTCTACGAAGATTGCTGCCGATGACTGACTTTTCAACAATCGAGCTTCTTGCGCCTGCGGGCGGCCGCAGCCAGCTGGAGGCCGCCGTTCGTTTCGGGGCGGATGCGGTATATTTGGCCGCCGACAGGTTCGGTATGCGCCAACGTGCCGAGAACTTCACGCTTGACGATATCCCATCCGCCGTCGCCTTTGCGCACGCGGCGGGCGTAAAGGTGTACGTGACGGTGAACACGCTTATGAGCCAAGCCGATATCGCCGCCTTGCCGCCATATCTGGAGGCCCTTGACGCCTCGGGCGCCGACGCGCTCATCGTCAGCGACCTTGGTGCGTTTTCCCTGGCGAAACGCTATGCCCAGCATATGGAGCTGCATGTGAGTACGCAGGCTTCCGTGATGAACGCCGAAGCTGCGCGCGCCTGGCACGACCTGGGCGCATCGCGCGTGGTGGTCGCGCGTGAGATGAGCATGGAGGATATCGCCGAGCTGCGCGCACAGGCGCCGCGCGATCTTGAGATCGAGGCGTTCGTACATGGCGCCATGTGCATGGCCTTTTCGGGGCGCTGCATGCTGTCTGCCGCTATGACGGGGCGTTCGGGCAACAAGGGCTATTGCGCGCAGCCGTGCCGATGGAGCTATGCGCTGGTGGAGGAGAAGCGTCCCGGTGCCTATTACCCCATTGAGGAGGATGTGCGCGGCACCTATGTCATGAATGCGCACGACCTGTGCATGATCGAGCATCTCGATGAGTTGGCGCAAGCTGGCGTCAGTTCGTTTAAGATTGAAGGCCGCAACAAGCGCGCGTTCTACGTGGCAACTGCGGTGCATGCCTATCGGGCGGTCATGGATGGCGCCAACCCGTCCACGGTCATGTCCGATCTGCATGCCATTTCGCATCGCCCCTATGGCACCGGCTTCTATTTCGGCCAGCCAAGCCAACGCCAGGAGCGCGACGGCTACGACAAGGATTACCTGCATGCCGCCACGGTCACCGCATGCAGCCCGGAAGGGGAGGGCGGGTGGCGCATCGAGGCCACGTGTCATAACCGCTTCCGTGAAGGCGACGAACTCGAGGCGCTTTCTCCGCGCAAGGCCATTGAAACGGCGAAGGTGAGGGGCCTCACCTGGCTGGTGCAGCCAAGCGAAGATCGTCCCAACCCGTCCCCCGAGCCCGTGCCGGTGGCGAATCGCACCATGGAAACCTATGCGTTCACCAGCGATATCGCATTGCAGCCGGGCGATCTGCTGCGCATTCGCGTGGATTCTGCTCCTCAAGGGGCGCAGGAAGTGAGGGCATGAGAGGTTCCGAGACGGTGACGGCATCCGCGGTGGAGGCTCCCAGCCGCGCTCGCGGCAACCTCATGATCTTGGTGCTGGCGCTCAGCTGCTTCGTGTTCGGATGCGCCTACCAGTACATCTTGGGCGTGCCCGATCAGGTTGCGCAAATCGCGGGCATCGACCTTTCCCAGGTTAGCCTCATGATGGGCGTCTACGGCGTGTGCAACGCCGTCGGCACACCGCTTCTGGTTATGGCGCTCACCTCGCGCGGCCCGAAAACATTGCTGCTGGTCAGCCTCGCGCTTATGGCAGTGGGTATGGCCATTTGCGCCGCCACCCCCATCTATCCCGTCATTTTGACGGGCCGTGCCGTCATGGGCGTGGGCAACGGCACCTTCGCGGCAACCGCCTACATCGCGGCAAGCCGCATCGCCGGCCCTTCGCGCGCCGCCTCGGCCATGTCGAATGTGGCGCTGGGTTTCAGCGCTTCGTTCGTCTTCGCGCTTCCCGCCGCGCGCATGCTGCGCAACGTCATCACCTGGCAGCAGGCGTATTGGGTGCTCGTCATTGCGGCATGCGTCGCGTTCGCGGTCATAGCGCTTATCGTGCGCGTGCCTGAAGCGCCAAGCTCGCCGGCGGCGCAGGGCCGTCGCAGCGCCGATGCGCTGCGCGTGTTCCGCAATCCTTGCGTGGTGTTGCCCCTGATCTGCACTATGCTCATGTTCGTGGGGTACGCCTCCATGAACACCTACATCACGCCGTTCATGGAAAGCGTGCTTCCCCAGCCGGAGTGGGTGAGCGGCTCCCTGTTCGCCTTCGGGCTCATGAGCATGATCGGCTCGAAGGCAAGCGGCTGGGCAGCCGATCGCTTCGGCTCGGCTTCGGCGGTCATCGGCTGCGTTGCGCTTCAAGCGATAACGCTGGTGGGGCTGGGGCTTGGCACGGGATCGTGGCTTGCGGCGCTGGCGGCGGCGTGTATGTGGACGGGCATATCCTGGGGATTCTTGCCGGCGCAGAATTCGTTCATCATGCTCAACGCCGGGGATGAGGCGGCGTTTGCCGTCAGCTTGTCGAACTCGTCGTTGCAGCTCGGCAGCGCGCTCGGGTCGTTCGCCGCGGGCATGTTCATCACCTGCATGCCGCTTCTGGCGATGCCGTTCGTCTCCGCTGCTTTCACCGCTTGCGCGGTGGCTGCCGAAATCGCGGCGTTGCGTCTGTCCCGCAAGCCCCGCCGCGCACGGTAAGGCGAAAGGTTCCGCTGTTTTCGGTTTTCCGCATCCGTTCGGCTGTTTAGCGTGCAAAGGGCGTGCGCGGTAAAGCCGGTCGCTTGGCTCGTGCGATTCCTTTGTCCGTTCGGCGGTTTAACAGGCGAGCGGTTTACGCGCCGGTGTAATATATGCACAACAGATTCGATGCAGGGGTGCCCGGCGGCAACGTCGGCGCTGAGAGGGCGCAAGCCTAACCCTTTGAACCTGTCCAGGTAACGCTGGCGTAGGGAGCATCTCTCGTGCACGGACGAGGGCGCCATCTTCTACGGTAGCGTCCTCGTTTTTCGTTGCAAAGGAGAGAATATGATCGAACAGAAACAGCTCGAAGCATCTATCGCGAAAGCTGTCGCCGACGTGCGCGCCAACAATCCTCTGGCCGGATCCATCACCAACACCGTCACCATCGATTTCGTGGCTAACGCCCAGCTCGCCGTCGGTGGCTCGGCTGCCATGGTTTATCTGCCAGACGAGGGTGAAACCCTGGTTGCCGCAGGCGGCGCCGTGTACCTGAACATGGGCACGTTGTTCCCCATTTACGAGGAAACTATCCCGCGTACGGCGGCAGCGGCGCAGGCCGCCGGCAAGCCGTGGGTGCTCGATCCGGTGGGAATCGGCATCGGCAGCCTGCGCACTAAGCTGCTGTCCGAGCTCAAGCAGCATAAGCCCGCCATCGTGCGCGGCAACGCCTCCGAGATCATCGCGCTCGCCGGCCTGTGGGGTCTCGAGGGCACGGCCGACGATGTTTCGCGCGCCCGCGGCGTCGATACCGCCGATACGGTGGAGGCTGCACGTGCGGCGGCTATCGCGCTGGCTCGCTATACGGAAGGCGCCGTCGTCATCTCCGGCGAGTCCGACCTGGTCACCGATGGGCATTCGGTCGTCATCAGCCATGGCGGCAGCGCGCTTATGGGCAAGGTCACCGGCTTCGGCTGTTCGCAGGGCGGCGTGCTTGCCGTATACGCTACGCAAACCGATCCGTTCACGGCCGCTGTTGCCGCGGTGAACCACTACAATCTGGCGGGTGTTGCGGCTGCAGCCGCCGCCGATGCTCCGGCAAGCTTCAAGGTGGCCTTCATCGACGAGCTGTTCCGTGCAACTCCCGAGGCGGTTGCCGGCAACTCCATCGAGATCCAGGAGGCATAGCATCGTGAACACGCTGGTTGCCGTGGCCATCGCCCCGTTCGGCGTGGGCGATGAGCTTGCACCCGAGGTGGCAGAGGTGGTTCGCGTCATCCGTGAATCGGGTCTGCCCAACAAGACCTATTCGATGTTCACCGAGATCGAAGGCGAATGGGACGAGGTCATGGCCGTGGTTCGCAACGCTACGTTCGTCTTGGCTCAGAAGGGTATCCGCACCGAGGTTATCCTGAAGGCCGATGTGCGCCCTGGGTTCGAGAACATGATGGAGCAGAAGGTTCGAAGCGTCGACACAATCCTTGAAAGCGACGTCGCCGACGGAGATGCCGAAAAGGGGGAATAGCATGAGCATGCGAGATAATCTGGATATTTCCGCATATCTGGTCCTGGGTCCGGAAAACACCTTGGGCCGACCCGTTGCCGATGTGGTGGCTCAGGCCATCGCGGCAGGGTTCACCTGCGTGCAAGTCCGCTCGAAGGAGTGCTCGGCTCGTGAACTGATCTCCTACACGGCCCAGGCATCCGAGGTCATACGGCAGGCCGGTGCGCAAGACCGCGTGGCGCTGCTCATCGATGATCGCCTGGATGCGGTATATGCTGCTCGTCAGCAGGGAATAAAGGTTGATGGCGTGCATGTTGGCCAGACCGATATCCCCGTCGAGGCGTGCCGCGCCCTGCTCGGTTCTGATGCGGTGGTCGGTCTTTCCGCTCGCGCGGACGAGATGCTCGAGTACGTGAAAACCGCCGATATGTCGTTGGTCGATTATCTGGGTGTCGGCCCGCTGCATGAGACGCCGACGAAAACCGACTGCGGCTTGGCGGCGGACGGCACCATTATCACGAAAAGCCTCGAAGACTTGGCGGCGCTTCATCAGGCAAGCCCCGTTCCCATCGTGGTTGGCGGGGGAGTGAAGGTAGCGGACATCCCAGCCGTTGCGCAAACCGGCGTCGACGGCTTCTTCGTGGTATCCGCGGTATGCGCCGCGCCCGACCCGCATGCAGCTGCTCAAGAACTCGTGCAAGAATGGAATGCAGCGAAGCAAGCTAACTAACGCGAACTGAAGCAAACGCAATGAAGGCCCGCTCAATCGAGCGGGCCTTACCTATATATATGTTGGCGAGCGGTGCGCCCCTTGCGAACGAAATGCCTCTTATCGCGTTAGCGGGGCGTGCGGGTTCAGGCATGAAAGCCAGTGAACCTGTTGCCTTGGTGCGATGGCGGGTCTCCCATCGAAAGCGACCGTCTGCTCAGGGCGTTCGGCTTAATCCTGCAGCAGCTTCTCCGCGTACGCCAGCTTCACGCAGCAAACGAACACGTCGAGCGCCGCATCCAGCTCCTCGACGGGCGGCAGGCTGGGGGCGATGCGGATGTTGCTGTCCGCCGGGTCCTGCTTGTACGGCCAGGTGGCGCCTGCGCCTGTCATGGTGACGCCGGCGTCTTTGGCAAGCTCCACGATTCGCTTCGCGCATCCGGCGGGGGCGTTGAACGAGACGAAGTACCCGCCGCGCGGCTTGCTCCAGGTGCAGCCGCCGATTTCGCTCAGGCCCTCGGACAGCTTGCGGTCCACCAGCTCGAACTTGGGGCGCAGGATGGCGGCGTGCTTGGCCATGTGCTCCGCCAAGCCCTTCCCATCGTGCAGGAACTTCACGTGACGCAGCTGATTGAGCTTGTCGTGGCCGATGATCTGCGGGCTCATATGCGCCTTCATGTCCGCGATGTTGGCGCTGCTTGCCGCCATGGCCGAGATGCCTGCGCCAGGGAAGGTGACCTTGCTGGTTGAGGCGAACTTGAAGCAGCGGTCGGGGTTTCCGGCATCATCGCAGGCGCGGCGGATATCGAGCAGCTGGTCCTGCTGCGCTGCGTCGTCGCTCAGGTGATGGATGCCGTACGCGTTATCCCAGAAGATACGGAAGTCGTCGGCCGCGCAAGGCATGCCGGCCAAGCGGCGTACCACCTTGTCGGAATAGGTTGCGCCGCTGGGGTTGGAATACTTCGGCACGCACCAGATGCCCTTGATCGAAGCATCTTCGGCAACCAGGCGCTCTACCTCGTTCATATCCGGGCCGTCCTCGTTCATGGCAACGGGGATCATCTTGATGCCAAAGGCCTCGGTCACGCCGAAGTGCCTATCGTAACCCGGACAGGGGCACAGCCATTTCACCTCGTCAAGCTTGCACCAAGGCGTATGGCCCAGCGTGCCGAACATCCAACAACGAGCCATGGTGTCGTACATGATGTTCAGGCTGGAGTTGCCGAACACCATCACATGCTCGGCGTCATCGTCGAGCATGGCGGCCATAAGGCGCTTCGCCTCGGGAATGCCATCGAGCACGCCGTAGTTTCGGCAGTCCGTGCCATCTTCGGCGGTGCAGTCGTCGACATCGACGATGCACGTGAGCATGGGCATGCTCAGGTCAAGCTGTGCGCGGGAGGGCTTGCCGCGCGCCATGTTCAGAGCCAGCCCCTTCGCCTTGAAAGACTCGTATTCGCGGGTGAGCGCATCGCGCGTTGATTCCAACGCTTCGTGGGCAAGCTCTGCGTAAGCTGGCATCGTGGTGCATCCTTTCGCCGTTTGCGGGGTGAGAACAATCGAAAACACCTACCTGAGGTAGGCAAAGTCAAGTATAATCCCAGCGTCAATGTAAACAATCGACCGGTCGTTAAATGCGTCCGTTTCCCGGATTTCGGCGATGCCGGCTGGAGGGCCGTGCGGTTTGCCTGGGGGATGGGCTTGAAAACGGCATAAGGGGCGGGCACAGAACATGGAATCGAATGATTTGCTGGTCGTTTTGGCCATGGTTATCTACTTCGTCGTGGTGCTGGCGGTGGGCTTCTCCTACGCCAAGCGCTCGAACTCCTCTACCGATGAGTACTTCATCGGCGGTCGTAAGGTGGGCCCGTGGTTCACTGCGCTTTCCGCCGAGGCCTCCGATATGTCGGGCTACCTGCTCATGGGCATCCCCGGTCTTGCTTACTTCTTCGGCGCCTCCGAGGCCATGTGGACCTGCATCGGCCTTGCTATCGGCACGTATTTGAACTGGCTGTTCGTGGCCAAGCGCCTGCGCCAGTACTCCGAGCGCGTGCATGCCATCACCATTCCGGCCTTCTTCTCCAACCGCTTCCATGACAAGAAGAACATCCTGTCCACGGTGGCGGCGGTCATCATCTTGCTGTTCTTCTGCGTATATACGGGCAGCTGCTTCGTCACCTGCGGCAAGCTGTTCCACACGCTGTTCGGCATCGACTATGCGGCCATGATGATCTTCGGCGCCGTGGTGGTGTTCGCATACACGCTGGTGGGCGGTTATCTTTCGGTTGTGGCAACCGACTTCATCCAGGGCTGTCTCATGTTCTTCGCGCTTGCCGTGGTGCTCATCGGCTCTATCGCCTCCGTCGGCGGCGTCGATGTGACGGTGGCCTTCCTGCAGAACATCCCCGGCTTCTTGAACGGCGGGCAGCTCACCACGCCCATCATGGATGCTGCTACGGGCTTGCAGGCGGTCCAGGGCGATCAGCCGCTGTTCGGCGAGCCTACCGATTTCGGCATCCTCACCATCATCTCCACCTTGGCTTGGGGCCTTGGCTACTTCGGTATGCCGCAGGTGCTCGTGCGCTTCTTGGGCATCCGCTCAGCTGAAGAGGTTCGTCAATCGCGCATCATCGCCGTGGTGTGGGTCGTCATCTCCATGGTGTGCGCCCTGTGCATCGGCTTCATCGGTCGCGCCATGCTGCCCACCTATTTCGGCACCAATGCGGCTGCTGAGAACATCTTCATCGTCATCGCCCAGATGATTCTGCCCGCCTTCATGTGCGGCGTGGTGGTGTCCGGCATCCTGGCGGCGTCCATGTCCTCTGCTTCGTCGTATCTGCTCATCACCGGCTCCTCGGTTGCCGAGAACATCTTCCGCGGCATCATCAAGCGCGACGCCACCGATCGTCAGGTCATGATCGTCTCCCGCATCACGCTGGCTGTGGTCATGATCATCGGCATCCTTATCGCCTTCGACGAGAATTCCGTCATCTTCCGCGTCGTCTCCTACGCATGGGCCGGCCTCGGCGCTTCGTTCGGTCCGCTCGTGTTGTGCAGCCTGTATTGGCGTCGCACGAACCTTCCCGGCGCCCTTGCGGGCATGCTCGGCGGAGCTATCACGGTAGTGGTTTGGCACAACCTCATCAAGCCGCTCGGCGGCGTGTTCGGCATCTACGAGCTTCTGCCCGCCTTCATCATCTCGCTCGCGTGCATCTTCGTGGTGTCGAAGCTCACGGCAGAGCCCTCGCAGGAGATTTACGATGAGTTCGACCACTACACTGAGGCGCGTATGGACGAGGATGTGAATCCTGCGGCTGCGTAGCAACTGCGATACATATGTAGGTATTTCGACGGGGAAGGGGCCTTGGGCTCCCTTTCCCGTTTTGCGTTTCGGGGGTTTGCGTAAAAGCATACACGTGAACTGGTTTTATGAACGCAAGCACACAAGCGTTTTTCCTGCAACCGTTCTCCGTGCTATCATATGCGATGCTATTGCCCGTAATCACAGTACCTAAGCTCAATCTAGGAGGTTCTTGGATGAGCCAATCTATAATCGATCTCAGCAGGCGAGCATTTATCGGCGGCGCAGCGGCGCTTGGCGCCACGTCGCTTATCATCCCCGAGTTCGCGTTTGCTGAAACGGCCGCTGAAAAGCAGGCCGAGGCGGATGCCGTTCGCAACCAGCTTGTCGGCTTGCAGGCCGATCTTGAAACTGCCGGCGAAAATTACTATGCAGCTCTTGACGAGCAAGAGCGCGCTCAGCGCTCCATGGATGAGCAGCAGGTCAAGATCGACGAGACCACGCAGGAAATCGAGGGACTGCAAGATCGCCTGAGCACGCGTGCCCGCAGCATGTACCGTTCCGGCTCCACCACGTTCATCGACTTTCTGCTCGGCGCATCCTCTTTTGCCGAGTTCACGCAGAACTGGGAGCTGCTGAACCAGATCAACGCCAACGACGCCGATTTGGTTGACCAGACCAAATCGGCTCGTGAGCAGCTTCAGGCCGCCAAAGACGAATTTGCCCGCCAAGAGCAGATCGCTGCCCAGAAGGCCGCGGAATGCAAACAGATTCACGACGAGGTTCAGGTCAAGGTGCAAAACGCCACCGACCTTATGAACTCCCTCGACGAAGAGGCGCGTGCCCTGCTTGAGCAGGAGCAGGCTGCGGCCGCTGCCGCAGCGGCTGCCCAGGCGCAGGCAGAGGCGGAGGCTGCAGCTGCGGCTGCCGGCGGTAACGGCGGTGGTGACAACGGCGGTGGCAATGATGGCGGCAATGATGGCGGCTACAGCGATAACCAAGGCGGCGGCAACGGCGGCGGTGGCGGCAGCTGGGGCGGCGGCAGCACCATCGTTTATCCCAGCGGCGGCGGCTCTGCCGGCGACAACAGCGCCGCATATTCCTACGCCTGTTCACGTATCGGCTGTCCCTATGAATGGGGTGCCGAGGGGCCTGATGCTTTCGATTGCTCCGGTCTGGTCACGTGGGCGTATCGTCAGCTTGGCATCGAGCTGCCGCACCAAAGCGAGTCTCAGATGGCTCGCGCTACCCGAGTGGTATCCGTCAGCGAGGCACGTCCTGGCGACGTTCTGTGGCGTTACGGTCACGTGGGAATCGCCGGCGGCTACGGCGGAACTCCCTATGTGCATGCTCCCACGTTCGGCGCATGCGTCCGCAATACCGACTCGCTTTCGTGGTCAAACTTTACGAACGCACTGCAGTTCTAGACGGAATAGATTCTAGAGAGCATAGTCTGATTAGCATGTAATCGGGGGGAGGCATATGGGGCTTCCCCCGATTTGTTTTTGGGCATGTGATCGATAGGCAACGTGCAATACCGTAGGAGGGAAGTGATGGGTCCAATGGCTGCGGAGGCTTCATTGCCGATAACGTAATGGAGGGCAGGGCACAGGATGAGATTCGCTCAATTGACGGCAAAATGGTGCTAGCATAAAGCTGAACAGGGAAAACAATACTTGCCTTACGAATGGAGGAGCCCTGCACGTGCAAAGAGGCCCCATCTTTCAAAAAAAGTTGAAAAAAGGGGTTGCCACAACGTCTACTATCCCGTAATATACTACTTCGCTTGCGGAGCTCACGACAGCGAGCTTCGAAGTGGAACGCCTGCTGGAAAGCCGAACAGCTTACAGCAACGGGTGATAAGGATTCAAAGTTTGTGAAGCTTTGAAGAGGATACACCCGGGGCCGTGTAAAGGGTTGACACGGTTTCTCAGCTAGCGTATGATTCCACTGCTCGCGCGTTCGGGTTCTCACCGATCCGCAAGCAGGCAGCTTGATAAATGCACATGAATTAAGCAGCGAAACATGGGCGTGTGCCCGAGTGGTTAAAGGGGACGGGCTGTAAACCCGTTGACTCTGTCTACCTAGGTTCGAATCCTAGCGCGCCCACCATCTTTCGCCTGTGTAGCTCAGTCGGTAGAGCACTTCCTTGGTAAGGAAGAGGTCGTCGGTTCAAGTCCGATCGCAGGCTCCAGCTTTTTGGCGGTGTAGCTCAGTTGGTTAGAGCACACGGTTCATACCCGTGGCGTCACTGGTTCGAATCCAGTCACCGCTACCAATACTTACACTGCGCCCGATTTATCGGGCGCTTTATTTTAGATTCGTTTCGCGAAAGCGATCCTTATAAGGAGGATGAAACATGGCTAAGGAGAAGTTCGAGCGTTCCAAGCCGCATGTTAACATCGGCACCATCGGTCACGTTGACCACGGTAAGACGACGCTGACTGCTGCTATTTCCAAGACGCTGTCCGAGAACGACGGCTCCCATGGCACCGCTCACGCTGACTTCACCGCCTTCGAGAACATCGACAAGGCTCCCGAGGAGCGCGAGCGTGGCATCACGATCTCCATTGCTCACATCGAGTACGAGACCGATGCTCGCCACTATGCTCACGTTGACTGCCCTGGTCACGCTGACTACGTCAAGAACATGATCACCGGTGCTGCCCAGATGGACGGCGCTATCCTGGTTATCGCTGCTACCGACGGCCCCATGGCTCAGACCCGTGAGCACATCCTGCTCGCCCGTCAGGTCGGCGTTCCCTACATCGTCGTGTTCCTGAACAAGTGCGATATGGTCGACGACGAGGAGCTCATCGAGCTCGTCGAGATGGAGACCCGCGAACTCCTGTCCGAGTACGAGTTCCCCGGAGACGACATCCCGGTCATCCGTGGTTCTGCTCTGAAGGCCCTGGAGGGCGACAAGGAGTGGCAGGACAAGGTTTGGGAGCTCATGGACGCTGTTGACTCCTACATCCCCACGCCGGAGCGCGACGTTGACAAGCCGTTCCTGATGGCTGTCGAGGACACCATGACCATCACCGGCCGTGGTACCGTTGCTACCGGTCGTGTCGAGCGTGGCGTTCTGCATGTGAACGACCCGCTGGAGATCGTCGGTATCAAGGAGACCCAGAACACGGTCTGCACCGGCATCGAGATGTTCCGTAAGCTGCTCGACGAGGCTCAGGCTGGCGACAACATCGGCTGCCTGCTCCGCGGCATCAAGCGCGAGGACATCGAGCGCGGCCAGGTTCTCTGCAAGCCTGGTAGCGTTACCCCGCACCAGAAGTTCGAGGGCCAGGTCTACATCCTGACCAAGGAAGAGGGCGGCCGTCACACCCCGTTCTTCGATGGCTATCGTCCGCAGTTCTACTTCCGCACCACCGACATCACTGGTGTTGCTCACCTGCCCGAGGGCACCGAGATGGTTATGCCTGGCGACAACGTGACCATCACCGCTGAGCTGATTCACCCGGTTGCAATGGAGGAAGGCCTCCGCTTCGCTATCCGTGAGGGTGGCCGCACCGTTGGTTCTGGTCGAGTGACCAAGATCATCGCTTAGTTTAAGCTGCAGCTTTTAAAGGGCCCGCTTTCGGGCGGGCCCTTTCTTAAGATTCATGTGTATGCGTTCAAGCTTGTTTGAATACGGCTTATAAGGAGAGTTCATGCGCACGATGGTTACCTTGGCGTGTACGGAGTGCAAGCGCCGTAACTACACGACCAAGAAGAACAAGCAGAACAACCCTGATCGTATCGAGTTGAAGAAGTACTGCAAGTGGTGTCAGAAGCACACGCTGCATAAGGAAACCCGATAGTTTTCAGAGGTTAGCACGGGCATAGGCCAGTAGCTCCAATTGGTAGAGCGGCGGTCTCCAAAACCGCATGTTGGGGGTTCGAGTCCCTCCTGGCCTGCCAGCTCGAATAGCGAGCAGCTTGTAGTCAGGTTGCTAAATTCATCAGCAGCTTGATGCCAGGCTGCTTGTTTGGCGTTTAGAGGTAAAACGATACCTAAAGGAATCAGATGGCTAAGAAATCAAAAACTCAGCGTGCGAAGGCGTCTGCCGCTCGTGCCGCTCGTAAGGAAGCTCGTCAGGCCGAAGCAGCAGCCGAGGCATTGAAGCAGGCCCAGGGCGAAAGCGCTGATACCGAAGCTCCTAAGAAGAAGCTTTTCGGTAAATCTTCCCAGACTGCTGATTCCGCAAAAGACGCTAAGCAGAGCAAGGCTGTTGAAAAGAAAGCCGAGAAGAAAGCTGCTAAGCCCAAGAAGAAGCGTTTTCAGTTCCTCAGGGATGTCAAGGCTGAGATGAAGCGCGTTACTTGGCCTAGCCGTCAGGACGTTCTTCGCTGGAGTGTTGTGGTGGTTGCAGCCCTTCTCTTCTTCGGTATTTACGTTGCTGTTCTTGACAATGGCATTATCACGCCGCTGTTGTTTTTGATTTCCGGATTGGGGGCTTAAGGCATGTCGAAGAAGTGGTATGTGCTTCACACCTACTCCGGCTATGAGAACAAGGTGAAGACGAACCTTGAAACCCGCATCGAAACCATGGGTCTTGAGAACAATGTCTTCGCTATTGAGATTCCTACTGAGACCGTTACCGAGATTAAAGAGGGCGGTCGTCGGAAGGAAAGCGAAAAGAAGGTATTTCCCGGTTACGTGCTGGTTCGCATGGAACTCGATGATCGTAGCTGGGCTGCCGTTCGCAATACTCCCGGTGTTACCGGTTTTGTCGGCGCTGATAGCAAGCCCGCGCCGCTTACTCGTGACGAGTACAACAAGATTATGAGGCGTACTAGTCACGAAGCCCCGAAGAAGACCTCTACTAATCTTGAGACAGGGCAGGCCGTCAAGGTCGTCTCCGGTCCTCTGGCCGAGTTTGATGGCGTTGTTTCAGAGGTTATGCCTGATGCCGGTAAGGTGAAGGTTATGGTTTCGATCTTCGGTCGTGAAACCCCGGTGGAGCTTTCGTTCGATCAGGTTTCCTGCATATAGAATGGTCTCTGCAGTTTTAAGGCGTGCCCGCGTGGACCGGGGCTTCTCATTCCTTAGGCTGTGAAGATATATAGTGCAAAAGCATTTTGAAAGGTAATTAGAATGGCTGAGAAGAAAGTTACCGGCTTCGTTAAGCTGCAGATTCCTGCTGGCGCTGCGAATCCGGCCCCGCCCGTCGGCCCGGCTCTGGGTGCTCAGGGTGTCAACATCATGCAGTTCTGCCAGGCGTTCAATGCTCAGACGCAGGAGCAGAAGGGCACCATCATCCCTGTTGAGATCACGGTGTACGAGGACAAGTCCTTCACCTTCGTCTGCAAGACCCCGCCGGCGGCCGTGCTGATCAAGGAGAAGCTGGGTCTGAAGTCTGCTTCCGGCATCCCGCAGCTGAAGTTCGTGGGTACCCTTACCCAGGATCAGCTCCGCGAGATCGCTGAGATCAAGCTGCCCGACCTGAACGCTAATGACATCGATGCTGCTATGCGCATCGTTGCCGGTACCGCTCGTTCCATGGGCGTGCGCGTCGAGGGCGTTGAGATGAAGAAGACCTACGTGCCTTCTAAGAAGCTGGCCGCTGTCCTCAGGGGCGAGGCTTAAGAATTTCGCATCGTTTGATGCATTTGATTTTGGACAGTGGAAGGGCTTTGCGTTAGAAGCCGCATAAGCTCGCTACGAACCACGAAAGGAACTATCATGGCAAAGCATTCCAAGGCTTACCGCGCTGCCGTCGAGAAGATCGGCGATGCCATCTACGCTCCGCTTGAGGCGTTTGCAATGGTGAAGGAAGTCGCCACTACCAAGTTCGATCAGACCATCGAGGCTCACTTCCGCCTGGGTATCGACACCCGTCAGGCTGATCAGCAGCTGCGTGGCACGGTCTCCCTGCCGAACGGCTCTGGTAAGACCGTCCGTGTTGCTGTTTTCGCCGAGGGCGCTGCAGCTGACGCTGCTCGTGAGGCTGGTGCTGACATCGTCGGTACCGACGAGCTGACTGCTCAGATCCAGGCTGGTGAGTTCAACTTCGACGCTGCTGTTGCTACTCCTGACCAGATGGGCAAGGTCGGTCGTCTGGGCAAGATTCTCGGCCCCCGCGGTCTGATGCCGAACCCGAAGCTCGGCACCGTCACCCCGAACGTTGCTCAGGCTATCAAGGAGCTCAAGGGCGGCCGTGTGGAGTATCGCGCTGACCGTTACGGTATTGCTCATGTCATCATCGGCAAGGCCAGCTTCACCCCCGAGCAGCTCGCTGAGAACTACGGTGCTGTTTACGATGAGATCTTGCGCATGAAGCCTGCTGCTGCTAAGGGAAAGTACGTCAAGTCCGTCAGCGTTTCCGGCACCATGACCCCGGGTGTTGCTGTTGATTCTTCCGTGAACAAGAACTACACGGTTGCTGCTGAATAAGCATCTCAGCCATTTCAGCTTATAAAGAGCGGTCCTTCGGGGCCGCTCTTTTCATATACTGCGAATACTTCAGAGCGGCATATGCGTTCTTCGATTCGCAAATGACAAATGCAAGTATTCGAGCAATGATGAGGCTAGCGCATGTGCAGTGTTTAAAGCTGCCCATTAGCATCCATCGTGCTGGTTGAGTGTCATATTGGATATCTGTTTCAGGAATCCATATATGTATTGAATGCTTGGGCTACGAGCTGGTGGGACTAAAGGACGTCTTTATCATTCGCGTACGGCAAGCGGGGAGCGGTAGAGTGTTGACTTGAGTAAGCCTTTGCGGTTCATTGAAGGGCCTAAGGTGCGCGGATGGAGCCAACATTGTCTTAGGAGCTGCGAATTGGCTTTCGGAAACTAGATTGCGGGTTCATAGCGCTTTAGATAACAAATGGGTTTGATACCATTGGCTTGATTGCGGATTGCGGATTGCAGTTCTTGAAGCTACAGGGTTAGGAGCATGGGCTATGTCGGTTATCTTGAAGTCTCCGGGTGAGATTGAGGCTATGAAGGCTGCAGGGCAGCTTTCCGCCGAAGTGTTGCGCAAGGTAGGGGAGTTGGTAAAGCCCGGTGCTTCTACTTTGGAGCTTGATGAGTTCGCCGAAACCTATATCCGCGAACACGGGGGAATCCCGGCTTTCAAAGGCTACGGTGGATTTCCGGGAACGATCTGCGCATCGGTAAACGAGCAGATCGTTCATGGCATACCCTCGAAGAGCGTTGTGCTCCGAGATGGCGATATTCTCAGTATCGATACCGGTGCAACGGTTGATGGCTGGGTGGGGGATAACGCCTGGACGTTCGCGGTTGGGAAGATCTCCGAGCAAAAACGAAAGCTCCTCAAGGTTACCGAGGAATGCATGTGGGCAGGTTTGGATTGCGCTGTCGCTGGCAACCATTTAGGCGATATCGGGCACGCTGTGCAATCAATTGCCGAGAATGCCGGGTTCGGCGTAGTTCGTGAGTATGTTGGCCATGGCGTTGGCAGAAACATGCATGAAGAGCCGAACGTCCCAAACTATGGACATAGGCACTTGGGAATGAAGCTTCAAGTTGGCATGGTGCTGGCTATCGAGCCTATGATCAATATGGGAACAAGAAAAGTACTTCAGGGCAAGGATGGGTGGCTGGTCAGCACGCGCGATGGTAAGCCCAGCGCGCACTTCGAGAAGATGGTCGCCATTACCGAAGACGGACCTGTGATTCTCACCACCGAACCAGACCATAGGCGTCCTCTGTAGCAAGTGCCCAAGGTATGCATAGTAAAGGGGTGAGCGTGCATATGCGCTGCACCCCTTAGCTTTACGGGAAGAGAATTGGCAAGGCCTTCTACTTCAGCTGCTTTCCGTTCGTGTCCCAGTAGAACCGCTTGAACTTGCGAATCTGGTTCAGGTGCATGATCTTCGCCCACATGTTGTGCTTGAAGGAATCGGGTGCGTAATGCAGTGGGTAAGGCTCGTCGGTTGCCTTCAACGCCTTCAGGGCCTGAGCAAGGCGCTCCTGGTTGTCCATACTGCGCTTGAGCACATAGGCGGGCACGCAGCAGTACAAGAACGGGTTATAGGCCTCGTGATACTCTACCGGCTGGCCCATCACGAACTCACGCACGATCAGCTCGACGAAGTTCTGCCCGCCAAGGCTCATGTAGTAGGTGTTGCGCCCGCAGCGCGTGTTCACCTCGAAGAAGCGGAAACTGCCATCGCGGCTGTCGTACTTGATGTCGAAGTTGGCAAAGCCGCGATAGCCCACATGCGACAGGAAGCGCTTGGCGCAGGAGATAATGGCCTCCTCGCGTTCGCCCATGATGCACAGCGGATTGCCGAGCGCGGTGGGATCGTGGTCCTGCAGGCATACCACGCCGCCTGCGACCACGCGCATGTCGCCGGAGGCATCCGAGAACGTGGTGAGCGTGCGGATGGCGTCGTCTCCGCCAGGAATGAAGTCCTGCAGCACCAGCAAGTTGTTGTAATCCGACGTGCGGATGCTGCGCCAAACCTGCGCAAGTTCTTCGGGGCTTTCGATTTCGTAGATCTTTCGCCAGCCTTCGATAGTGGGCTCGGCGTCTTGGAACTGGGCCGAGTTGGAAGGTTTGGCGATAAGCGGGTAAGGGAACTCGTCAACGGGCAGCTCATCGGGGCCGTTGCCGCAGTCGAAGTACCAGGTTTTCGGGAACGGGATGTCGAGCTCCTCGCAAATTTCGTAGAAGCGGCGCTTCTGCGTGATGTTGTCGAGCAGGGGGAAATCGATGTACGGGACCACGTAGCCAAGGTCCTGCAGGCGTTGCTTGCCCTGCGAGAGCATGCGGGCGTGGCAGTCGTCGCAGCCCAAGATGAGCAGCGTCTTCTCCGGGTGCGCCCCATGAACTTCCCGGGCGATACGCTCAAGCGCGTTGTACAGGCCTTCCTGCTCGTGGATGTGCGGCTCCAGGCGATAGTCGGTGAAGCGGCTTTCGGAGAGCATCTTGATGTTTTGCGTGGCGAGCACGATGGTGCGTTCGATACCGAAGGCACGATGCAGCTCGCGCACGTAGCTGTATGCAAGGATATCGCCGCCTACCACCACCGGTTGCAGCAAGCGCGCCACATCCTCGGTGCAGGTGATAGGTGCGGAATCGACGTTTGCGGTCATGAAATCTCCTTTGAGACCCGATAACGTATGCAGCCTTGCATTATCGCACACGCCGGCAATTGCGCGTAGGCGTGACGCGCGTTTCGTGGAAAGTGCCCATAGGGCGGGTCGGTGGCGTATGATGAGCGAATGCATAAACGCCGGTCGGCGAACCTGTAAGAGAAGGAGCTTTCCAAAGCATGTGCGGATTCGTGGGATTCACCGCCGTTGATTTCGACGAGAGCGTCAATCGCGCCATCGTCAAGGACATGGCGGATCGCATTATCCATCGCGGCCCTGATGATGAGGGCTTTTTCGTAAACGATGATGTGGCTATGGGCTTTCGCCGTCTGTCCATCATCGACCTTGAGGGCAGCCACCAGCCCATGCAGAACGCCGATGGTAGCGTGACCGTCACGTTCAACGGCGAGATCTACAACTTCCAGGAGCTGCGCGCCGAGCTTGAGGGCATGGGCTATCAGTTCAAGACCAACGGCGACACCGAGACCATCGTGCACGGCTACGAGGCTTGGGGCACGGGCGTGTTCGAGCGCCTGCGCGGCATGTTCGCCATCGCCATTTGGGACGCTAAGGAAAAGCAGCTGGTGCTTGCGCGCGATATCTTCGGAATCAAGCCGCTGTACTACCAGCATGAGGGCCGTCGTCTGATCTGGGGTAGCGAGATCAAGTCCTTCCTGGCGCACCCGCGCTTCAAGAAGGAGCTCAACCGCGAGGCCCTGCCGCAGTACCTGTGCTTCGAGTATATGAACGACTCGCAGACCATGTTCAAGGATGTCCATAAAATGACGCCCGGTCATTTCATGGTGCTCAAGGACGGCAAGGCCACTATCGAGTGCTTCTACAAGATCACCTACAAGATCGATCGTTCCAAGGGCCTTGAGGAATGGGCCGACATCATCAAGGACACGTTCGACGAGAGCGTGCGTGCCCACGAGATCGCCGACGTGGAGATCGGCAGCTTCCTGTCCGGCGGCATCGACAGCTCGCTGGCTGCGTACTGCATGGGCCAGCATCACGACGAGGGCGTGAAGACGTTCTCCGTGGGCTACGACATCACCGGCAGCGAGGAGCAGCGCGACAAGGCCGAGAACGCCGGCTTCAAGATCAAGCTGGACGAGCTGAAAGATGCGCGCGAGTTCGCCGAGTGGGCGGGGCTTTCCAACAAGGACGTGCAGGTCACGGCCAAGGAGTTCTTGGATATCGTTCCCACCGAGCAGTACCACATGGACGAGCCGCTCGGTGCGCCGTCGGCTATCCCGCTGTACTTCGTCAGCCAGCTTGCCTCCAAAGAGGTGAAGGTGGTGCAGTCCGGCGAGGGCGCCGACGAGCTGTTCGGCGGCTACTGGATCTACCACGACCAGTACGAGTTCTCCAAGTACTTCAAGGTGCCCCGTGCGCTGCGCGCGGCCGGCGGCGCGGTTGCTCAGAAGCTGCCGCCGTTCCACGGGCGTCACTTCGCCATGCGCGGTTCGGGCGGCCCGGAGAAAAGCTATCAGCGCGCGTGCATGAACTACATGTGGGACGAGATCCCCAACGTGCTGAAGGGTTACAACGGCCCGTGCAAGCCGTGGGAATGGTGCAAGCCGCACTTCGACGAGGCTGCGGTGCAGACGGGCGGCGGCGACGTCATCACGCAGACGCAGTACGTGGACATGGTCTCCTACATGCCCTATGACATCTGCCTGAAGGCCGACCGCATGTCCATGGCGCACTCCCTTGAGCTGCGCGTTCCCTTCCTGGACAAGAAGGTGCTCGATGTGGCGCTGCAGCTGCCCACCGACTGCCGTGTCACCGATGAGCATTCGAAGTACGCGCTGCGCCGTGCGGCAGCCCATCTGGGCTTCCCGCAGAAGGTGGCGGACATGCCCAAGCAGCCGTTCATCACGCCGCTGACCGTGTGGCTGCAGACCGACCTGTATTACGAGCGCATCAAAGAGGCGTTCACCAGCCCCGCTGCGCACGAGTTCTTCAACGTTGACTACCTGATGAAGATGCTCGACGACCATCGCAGCGCCGATTTCAGCACGCAGGAGGGCCGTTCCAAGCTCAAGATGATGCGCATCTGGAACGTGTACTGCTTCCTGTGCTGGTACGAGGTGTTCTTCGGCGAGACGTCGAAGCAGTACGCTCCGAAGACGCAAGTGGCGTAAACGGGCTTGGGCGCGAGCATGCTGGCGCGAGGACGTGTGGGTTCGCTGTTGGGAGCGGACAGATAGCGTTACGTCCCTAATGCGTCCGACATGGCATGATGGATTTGCGTGAGCGCATTTGCCTTTGCATAGCGAAACGAGAAACGGCCGCTGATATTTCCGCGGCCGTTTGTTTTGCATGAGTCGGTTGAGGTTGGTCGAACGCGAAAGCGCGATTCGTGCGTTGCTGCGAGGGTCGCACCACATTGCTTAGAGGCCGGCGCACGTTTGAGAAGGGCTACTTGTCCCAGGCGATGAAGGCCCAGGTGATCACGCGGGGGTTGCGCAGACGCAGCGCCTTTTGCACGCCGCCGTGGCCGTCTGGCGATCCGGCGTGCTCGTTGGGCACGAGGTTATCGTTGAGCCAGGCGTGCAAGCGCGCGTAGGCGGCTTGGCGCTGCTGCTCGCCGACGACGGCGCCGGCTGCCCCGTCGATCATGCGGCGCAGGCTTTCCGCAGCCTGCTCGGGGGTGTCGAAGGAGTCGTTGCGCTCGGAGCGGATGAAGTCGACCTGGGGGAGGATTCCTTCTGCGGCCAAGATGTTGATGGCGTACAGGTAATCGGGGCACAGCGCGTCCTTGAGCCCGAGGTCTGCCATGATGCGCTCGTCGGTGCGGGGGCTCGAACCGGTGGCCAGCGTGATGCACACGCGCCGGCGCGCGATGTCGGTGAGGCGCAGCAGACTGTCGCGCAGGTTGGCGGTGGCGATGCTGCGGGATGCGGTGCATACATCCACCATGCCCGGGCGCACGCCTTTAGCCGCCCAATCTTCCTCCCAGCTCAGCTGCATGGGGAAGACCGTGTGGACTTCGGTCTGCTTAAGCGCTTCCGACATACGGTCGAGCATGCCGCGCGAAAAATCGGCAGCGACCACTTTGTGGCCGGCCAGCCCGAGCGGCACGGCAAGGGCTCCGGTGCCGCATCCCATGTCGAACACGGTTTCCCTAGGGTGGATATCCGCCAGCTCGATGAAACGTCGTGCATAAGCGCTGGGCTCGGTGCTGGTGGGGAAGGTATGGGAACGGGAATCCCAGTAGGAGGGGTCGTCAGCCTTGCGGCGCGCCTGTTGCAGAGCCATCCATTCCGCGTTCCAATCGGTGGTGGTGAGCTTCGGGTTAAACGGCTGCACGTTGATGGCGGGTTCGGTGCCGATTTCATTGGCTGGATCGCTCTCGCCGAATGGCCCGGTGGATGCCGGGGCCTGGTCGAGCCGGCTGCTGCCCGTTTGGTCGGCGGATGTGCCCGTGAGGTCGCGGTGGGAGCGCTCCGCCTGCTCGAAGGAAGAGGCGGGTTCGGACGTGTTCTTTCCAGCCATTTTGAGCATCCCCTTCATGAAACGGCCTGGCGGCCGATATATTCGTTAGCGTGTATTTCCATAGTATCCGATTGCGGGGCTTGCTATGCGAGGGCCGGGCAATCGTTCTCAGATAAGGAGCATACCATGCACGTAGAGCTGCTCTACCACACCCCTGATCCGGAGCGCGCCATCGCCACGGCCGCGCGCCTGTGTTATGCGCCCGTGGGCGCTGCCGAGCTGATGGAGACCATGCCGCCCGAGCGTATCAAGAGCGTGCTTACCACCATCATGTCCTCGGGGCATTTCAGCACCCTTGAGCATGCAAGCTACACGTTCGCCGTCGACGGCGTGTCGCGAGCGCTCACGCATCAGCTCGTGCGCCATCGCATCGCCAGCTTCAACCAGCAAAGCCAGCGTTATGTGAAGTTCACGGGCGATGTGGCGGTGGTCAAGCCTGAGAGCATCGCGAGCAATGCCGAGGCATCCGAGGCGTTCGACAAGGCAATCCAGGCTGCGGTGGACGCCTACCATGCGCTGCTCGAGGCGGGCGTGCCCGCCGAAGACGCGCGCTATCTGCTGCCCAACGCCGCGGAGAGCAAGATCGTCATTACCATGAACGTTCGCGAGCTGCTGCACTTCTTCAGCCTGCGATGCTGCAACCGCGCTCAATGGGAGATCCGCGACATGGCGCATCGCATGCTGGAGCTGGCGCGCCCCACAGCTCCGTTCATCTTCGCCGACGCCGGCGCGCCGTGCGTGCGCGGTACGTGCCCGGAGGGCAAGATGACCTGCGGGAACCCGTATCCGAAAGTCACGCGTGAGTAACGTGGCGAAATCTAAGAGCGATCTTTCCCGAGCGTTTTCCGAGGATGGCGCGCGCAAGACGCACGTGGGCGGTCAGGCGCTGCTCGAAGGCGTGATGATGCGTGGCAAGTACAACTGGGCCGTAGGGGTGCGCGAGCCGGATGGCGGCGTGTACGAGGAGTCTCATGATCTTGCCAGCGGCCAAGAGAAGAACGGCTGGATGTATTGGCCATGCGTTTGCGGCTGCCGTGCCATGGTGGAATCGCTGGTGCTGGGCTACAAGGCGCTTGAGATCGCCGCGCTCCATGCGTTCAACGAGGACGAGGAACGCGATGCCGATTCAACTTCTACGCAGCGAGCGAAGGCGACCGGCTCTGACCGAATGGCTGCGAAGGCTGCGGCTTGCGAGCCTTCGGGAGCCGAGGGCGCCATGGCGGGCGTGGGCGCCGCTTCGCTGCATCCGCTTGCTGGCGATGCCGATGCCTGTTCGGCCGTGCACCCGAACGCTTGCGATCCTGACGGCGAAGCGCCCGTGCCCGGGCCTGCCGACGCAGCGTTCTCCTGGAAGGACGATTTCGGCCGCCCCGACACCATGATCGACGCCCTGGGCGCGCAGCGTTCGCTAGAGGTGGTTTCCAAGCCGGTCCCCGCGCCTGTTGCTTCCGCCGCGGCCGCAAGCGAGCCTGCGGCGAAGTCCGACGGAGATGCGGTATTCGGCAAGAAGGAAATGGCATTCTCCATGGTGCTGGGCCTGCTGATGGGCGTGGTGCTGTTCATCGTGGCGCCGGCGTTCATCACGAACCTGCTGGTGGGCGAGTACGATGCGCACACGTTGGCCTGGAACATCGTGGACGGCCTTTTGCGCGTGGCCGTGTTCGTGTTCTACATTTGGCTGATCGGGCGCATGAGCGACATCAAGCGCATGTTCGGCTATCACGGCGCCGAGCATAAGACCATCCACTGCTACGAGCATGGGCTGCCGCTCACCCCGGAAAACGCGCGGCAGTTCCCGCGGCTGCACGTGCGCTGCGGCACGGCGTTTCTGATCATGGTGATGATCATCGCCATTTTGGTGTACACCGTCACGCCGCTCAACGCGCTCATCTCGGCGTGGGGCGTGCCCGACGGCGCCCCGAAGCTGGCGCTCGTCATTGCGGCGCGTATAGCGCTGATGCCGGTTATCGCGGGCATCAGCTACGAGATCACCGTGCGCTGGGCGGGCAGCCATCCGGAAAACCCGCTGGTGAAGGTGGTGCTGTGGCCGGGCATGCAGATGCAGTATCTGACCACCAACGAGCCCGACGACGGCATGCTCGAGTGCGCCATCGCCGCAATGCAGCAGGTGCTTGAGCGCGAGGAGCTTGAAGCGGCGAAAGCCGCTGCCGCTGCTAGGGGCGCTCAGGCGTAGGCGGGACAGGTTTTTATAAGCAAAAGGGAGGGCGGCTTGCGAGGGGATTGCAAGCCGCCCTCCCTTTTCGCTGCGTTAATGCACCGTATCGGGACATGGGCTTGCCCTAGAAGCCTAGGCTTCGGAGTCTGAACGGGATCGCGATGCGTGCAAAGAGAAAGCCTGCCCAAGGCGATGCTTGGGCAGGCTTTCGAGCTTTCGGTTGGAAAGGGCTTTGCGCCATTTGCGTTGCGCTTATCGGTTCGCGCAGGCGATGAGTGGGAGGTATTGCTGTGCGGCGGCCGGGACGGCAAGGTCGATGCTTTGGCCGTAAGCGCTTACCGTGACGTAACCGGGGGTGTTGTAGGTGGTGAGCGTGGCGAGGACGCCCGCGGCGGAACCGGATACGGTGTTGGCGGGCACGGCGTTGGCGGGAAGGTCTGCCACCTGCCAATCCTTGATGTCGAGGTTCTCGATGCAGGTTTGCACCTGAGAGGATGAGATGCCCGTGGCGTTGGCGATGTCCCAGGTGTGGGCCAGAAGCGCATCGGAAACGGCGTCTTTGACGCCCGATGCGTCGATAGCGGAGTTCATGGCGGTGGTTTTCACGCTGCTTGCGGCGTTTGCAACCGGGGCTGCGGTGGACGTGGCGGGCAATAACGCGCTTGCGCAGCCTATGCCCACGCAAACGACCAGAATGCTCCCAAGGCAAACTCCCAGTGCTTTTCGTACCATGCGACGCTCCCTTTCCGTCCGATGGGCGGCCTCCATGTTGCTACGTACGGGCAGGATGCCGTCGGTGATGCTGTGATACGGCGATTGCGCTGCGAAGATGCGGCGGTTCGACGGCTCCTTGATGCTAAGGTTACGCGAAGGCGGGCAGCGGGGACCAAGGTTCTCGAAACCATCGCGGTTCCTTCGCGCTCCGCCGACGAAATCAACACGCATTCTGCAATTTCGCGGTATCGTCGTGTATAAGGCGGCCTGTTTTGCGTCGTTCGGGGCGCCTGCGGGCGGCTCGCGCAGAATCGCAAGCTCATCCTCGCCGTCAATCGTGTATAGTACCCCCTGCGCCGCCCGCGACGTTCCGCCGCGCGGCGCTATTATCCCCGCACACGTAAAACTACGAATGGGGCAACCGTGTGAACGATAAGGCTGCAAGGGCGGCCGGAGCAGGCAAGGAGGGTGCCGCATGAAGCTGGTGGTGACCGAGAAGAACGACGCGGCGACGAAGATCGCGGCGTTGCTGGGCGTGAAAAAGCCCAAGGCTGACAAGGTGTATTCCACGCCGGTGTACCGGTTCGAGGTGGACGGCGAGGAATGGGTGACTATCGGCCTGCGCGGCCATATCTTAGAGCCCGATTTCACGCCTACTCTTATATATAAGAAGCGCGGCGGCTGGCGAGGCGTCACCGCGGAGGGCGAGGCCATCCCGGCGCAGCTGCCCGCAAGTTTGGCGCGCCCGCCGTTCAAAAAGAAAAAGCCCTTCATCGAGGACGGCGTTGAGCTGAAGGCGTGGAAGATGGACGCCTTGCCGTATCTGATTTACGCGCCTATCGAGAAGCTCCCGAAGGAGAAGGAGATCATCCGCAGCCTGAAGAACCTGGCGAAGAAGGCGGACTCCATCGTCATCGCGACCGACTTCGACCGTGAGGGCGAGCTGATCGGCTCGGATGCGCTGTCGTGCATCCAGGAGGTCAATCCCACGGCACCGGTTTCCCGCGCCCGTTACAGCGCCTTCACGAAAGAGGAGATCACGCACGCGTTCTCCAACCTGGTGGAGCTTGACACGAACCTAGCATCGGCTGGCGCATCCCGTCAGGACATCGACTTGATCTGGGGCGCGGTGCTCACGCGCTACCTTACGCTCGTGAAGTTCGCCGGCTATGGCAACGTGCGCAGCTCCGGCCGCGTGCAGACGCCCACGCTGGCGCTGATCGTGGCGCGCGAACGCGAGCGCCTGGCGTTCATCCCCGAGGACTATTGGGTGATCAAGGGCGCCTTCGACGCCGGTGCGACCTCCGGCTCCACTGCCGGCGACGGCGAATTTGCCTTCACGGCGTCGCATTCCACGGCCCGCTTCAAGGACGAGGCGGCGGCGAAGGCGGTTATGGCCGCTGTGACCGGCGCGGCAAGCGCCACGGTGGCGGCGGTGGAGAAGCGCACGCGCAAGCAGCAACCGCCCGTGCCGTTCAATACCACCAGCCTCATGGCCGCGGCATCGGCAGAAGGTCTTTCGCCTGCGCGCACCATGCGCATTGCCGAGAGCTTGTACATGGACGGCTACATTTCCTACCCGCGTGTCGATAACACGGTGTATCCCAGCTCGCTCGACCTGGCTGAAGTGGTGAAGACCATCTCGGGCAACCCGGCGTACGCCCCGTATTGCCAGCAGCTGCTCTCCGCTGGCGAGCTGCACGCCACGCGCGGCAAGAAGGAGACCACCGACCATCCGCCTATCTATCCCACGGCCAAGGCCACGCCCGACGACCTGGCTCCGGCCGATTACAAGCTGTACAACCTCATCGCGCGCCGATTCCTGGCAACGCTGTCGGATGCGGCCGTGGTGGAGGGCACGAAGGTCACGCTCGAAGTAGGCGGCGAGCATTTTGCGGCTAAGGGCGACGTGCTGGTGACGCCGGGCTATCGCGCCATCTACCCGTACGGCATGAAGAAGGACGAGCAGCTGCCCGCTATGACCGAGGGCCAGAAGATCGCCTTCAACGGCGCCGAGTGCACGAAGAAGCAGACCGAGCCGCCGGCGCGCTACAGCCAGGGCAAGCTGATCCAGGAGATGGAGAAGCTGGGCCTGGGCACGAAGTCCACGCGCCACAGCATCATCGAGCGCCTGTACACGGTGAAGTACATCCAGAACGACCCCATCGAGCCCAGCCAGCTGGGCATGGCGGTTTGCGACGCCCTTGACAAGTTCGCCCCGCACATCACGCATCCGCAGATGACGGCAGAGCTGGAAGAGGAGATGGACAACATCGCCGAGGGCCGCAACACCAAAGACGCGGTGGTCACCAACAGCCGCAATCTGCTCTCCGAGCAGCTTGCCAACCTGCTGCCGCATTCCGAAGAGGTCAAAGACGCTCTGGCCGATGCCGTGGCGGCCGACGCCTATGTGGGTAAATGCCCCAAATGCGGCAAGGACCTGCAGATCCGCGTTTCGCAGAAGACGCGCGGCATGTTCATCGGCTGCGCCGGCTGGCCGGATTGCGACGTCACCTATCCGCTGCCGAAGGGCAAGGTGGAGTCTCTGCCCGACCCGTGCCCGACGTGCGGCATGCCCCAGGTGAAGGTGACGGCGTTCCGTTCCAAACCGCGCACGCTGTGCATCGATCCTAACTGCGAGACGAACAAGGAACCCGACGTGGTGGTGGGCGAGTGCCCGAAGTGCGCCGAGGCCGGCAAGACGGCCAAGCTCATTGCGCAGAAGAACCCGCGTACCCTGAAGCGCTTCATCCGCTGCGAGAACTATGACGAGTGCGGCGTGGGTTACCCGCTTCCGCAGTACGGCGCCATCACGGCCACCGACGAGGTTTGCGAGCACTGCGGCGCGTCCATGGTCATCGTCACGACCGCGCGCGGCCCATGGAAGCTGTGCCCGAACTTCAGCTGCCCGGGCAAGGAGATCGAAGCCGAGAAGAAGGCCGCGGCCAAGGAAGCCAAGGCGGCCGGCAAGAAGGCTCCGGCGAAGAAGACGGCTGCCAAGAAGCCTGCGGCGAAGAAGACGACCGCGAAGAAGGCTGCGGCCAAGAAAACTGAGTAGCGTGGACCGACCCGCGCAAACTAGACGCTAAAACGAAAAGCACCCATCCGGGTGCTTTTCGTTTGCTATGAATGATGGTTTTTGGAATCTCATGATTAATCGCATCGAAGACGCATCTTTATGGCGATATCGATTTTTTACGATGCGAAGTGACGATCGTGTCGGAAAAGTTGGTGTAAGCGAAGCGGATCGAGATGGCTTTGAAGGGAAACGGCCTTCGCCCTAGAATCCGGAATTGCGACATAACGGATTCTTGGAAAGGACGAAGACCGCAATGGAGAGTCTAGCAGAAAGCGTGCGGGAGCAGCCGGCGATGCCGAGGTTCGAGGACGGGTCGGTGAACCTGAGGGAGCTCGTAAGGCGCCTCGCCGAGGACGCCGTGAACGCGATCATGGACGCCG
>NZ_QUCY01000018.1:304-6643 GCF_003474385.1 Eggerthella sp. AM16-19 | reverse complement strand
CGATTTTTTACGATGCGAAGTGACGATCGTGTCGGAAAAGTTGGTGTAAGCGAAGCGGATCGAGATGGCTTTGAAGGGAAACGGCCTTCGCCCTAGAATCCGGAATTGCGACATAACGGATTCTTGGAAAGGACGAAGACCGCAATGGAGAGTCTAGCAGAAAGCGTGCGGGAGCAGCCGGCGATGCCGAGGTTCGAGGACGGGTCGGTGAACCTGAGGGAGCTCGTAAGGCGCCTCGCCGAGGACGCCGTGAACGCGATCATGGACGCCGAGGCCGACCAGCTGTGCTCGGGAGGCGCCAACAGCCGCAACGGCTACCGCGAGCGCAACCTGGTCACGTGCGTCGGCGACATCACGATGAGGATACCGAAGCTGAGGTCGGGGAGCTTCTTCCCCGAGGACGTGGTCGAGCGCTACCAGCGCGTCGACCGCGCGGTCGTGTCGGCGGTGGCCGAGATGTACGCCACCGGCACCTCGACGCGCAAGGTGCAGCGCATAGCGGAGAAGCTGGGGATATCCAGGCTGTCGAAGGACCAGGTCAGCGCCATAGCGAAAGACCTCGACGCCGACATTGCCGAGCTCAAGGGCCGCGACGTCCACGGAGTGCAGCTCGTGACCTCCGACGCGCTGGCCTACCTCGCCTTCCCGCCGGCGCACTGGAAGCGGCTGCGCACGAACAACGTGCAGGAGCGCGCGAACCGCGAGATAATGCGCCGCAGCCGCGTGGTGCAGGTGTTCCCGTTGGAGAGATCGCTCGAGCGCCTGGTCGGGGCCGGGATGTGCGAACAGGACGAGCAGTGGTCCGCTTCGCGGTACTTCGCCTACGACAAGATGCAGGAGCTGCACGACGAGAGGCGGAGGAAGGAACACGAAGCGCCCGGCAGGCCCGCCGCCGATCTTGCCGAGGCGGCCAGGAAGATGATCCTCGCGAGCCTAGAGCTTGCGGAGAAGGTGGATGCGGCGTAGCATGGCCGCTTGGATAGCGGGTTCGGGAGAAGGCCGAAGCCCCTCACCGTTCCGATTCGCCGTTCGCTCGGGCTGCCTTCGGCAGTGCCTAGCGAGAACGGCTTACACCAACATTCTCGACACTACCTAATCGACTTGCGCAATCGCTTTGAGGTTGCATCGAATCCCGATCCGCCTATGGACGATGTCATGGTCTTGGCCGACTATGCTTTTGGGGAGCGCTGCCGTAAAGACGCTTCGAAGCGCCTTGTTGCAGGGGTCATTGGGGAATATGGAGTTCCTGGCCGGCGCATGTTGGAGAATTATCGCCGCTGGGCACGCGACACAGAGCTCGTTGGCCGAGCGCTGCGTTGTGCGGCGGCGGCTTGAGGATCGGTCGTTGTTCATTGCGAGCAAGGTAAGGACCGCACGGGTGTTGTCTGCGCGGTTGCGCAAAGGCTTGCGGGCGTTTCGCGTGAGAATATCACGGCAGATTACCTTGCTTACAATGCTTGGTGTGCTCGAGACATCGCGGTAGATGCTGAGAGACTTGGACGGGGCATGACTAGATTTGAAAAGGCCATTCTCATGTCGTTTTTGGAAGCACGGAAGAATATCTTGATGCGTTTTGGGATGAGATCGATGCCGTTTTCGGTTCGTTCGACGTCTATGTGCTGTAGGGATTGGGCCTAAGCGCGGCGCAGATAGGTGCGCTTACATCAAGAATATGGGGGAGTCTATCGTACCGGCGTATTGCGGCGTGATGACTTTTCGACAATTGTTTGCTAGCAAGCGGGCGGCCGGGTGGGCTGCCCGCTTCGCTACTCCTTGCCCCATTTCCAGGTTTCGGGGTTTTCGGGCGTGCGCCAGCTCCTCCAGCCTTCGGCCCCTGCGATGTTTTTGGTGCCGTCAATGATGATGTCGAGCCCTTGGTGGAAACGTTTTGCGCCGCTAGAGTCGCTGCGGATTGCCGCCCAGTCGCCATTGCCGAACGGATCGTCGCCATTTGCTTGTTGAGTGCATAATTCCGTGACCTCGCGGTCAATAAAGCCGGAAAGATACGCCCGCATGGTGCTCCACATGGAATCGTAGACCCCTCGAGGAATGCCCTGGTCAGTGTGAAGTAGGTAAGTATTGCGGTTGTGTTCCATGGGCCAAGCGATTTGCGTTTGCATTTGCATGAAGCGCACACGCGCATGCTTGAGCGAGTTTTCGCGAATCGAGCCGCAAATGCGGTGCAAGGAATCTCCCAATATTCGCCGGGAATGGGCTTGTTATCGATGTTTTGGCGCATTTTTGCAAGTACGAGAAACAGCAGCTGCTTTTTTGAGGGAACGTAGGTGTAGACGCTCATGGTACCGATGCCGAGTTCGTCGGCGAGGGCGCGGATGCTGAACTTTTCATATCCTCGTTCGTCAATCATGCGGAATGCGGCGTTTACCACTTCTTCTTGGGAAAAGGCATGCGCCCCGCGCTTCTGATGTTTCTTGGTCACGGTGATCTGCCTGCAATTGTTGCTTGCTATTCGTCTGAAAGAATATAAAGCAAGCACGAAGGTTTCTCCCCGCACTGTCGAAATTGCCCATAAAGAATGCTTGAAAGCTAATCCGTACAGTGTACGATACAAAACTGTTGTGCTCCGTACAGTGTACGAACGGAGTGGAGAAGGGCGCGAGCGGTAGATTCGCTTGCTGAATCAGAACATTAGGGAGGGAAAATGGCAGAGCAAGCAGAAAGCGGGATGTCCCGCCGCGGCTTTATGCGCGCTGCAGGTATTAGCCTGATCGGCGCTGCTGCGGCTACGGGCGCTTTCGGCCTGACCGGCTGCTCCGGCGAGGCTAAGGCCGCCGGCGTGACGGTGGAAAACAAGGGCGGCTGCGGCGACTTCAACGAAAGCGTCTATACTGACGTATTTCCGGTGAAGACGCGCAGTATTCCGGTAGTGGACGCGGACAGTGGCATCGTTCGTCAGGGCAACGTGGCGTTTGAGCTGCGTGATATTCCTGCGTCTGAGATTCTGCGCACCGAAGAGACGGATGTGTTGGTCATCGGCTGCGGGCTGACGGGCTCCGTTGCGGCCGTTGCGGCATCCGACGACGGCAAAACAAAGGTTTTGTGCGTCGAGAAGATGAACGTCGGTCGTGGCATGTTCGAGGGTATGGGCGTCGTTGGCGGCAAAAAGATGGAAGAGGCCGGCAACAACGTCGATAAGGCCGAGATGATGGACCGCATGCGTCATGCTGCGTACTATCGCGTGCCGATCGATCCCATTAAGCTGTGGGCTGATCGTTCTGGCGAAGCGGCAGACTGGCTGCAGGAAAAGTTCGACGAGGGCGAAGGCAAGATCCAGACGTACTTCAAGAAGGGAAACCCCAGCGCGCATAACTTTGAGGTGCCGCAAACGGAGATTGCCTTTAAGAGTGAGCTGTGGAGCGAGAAGACCACGTCTAACGCCGGCGGCGCCGGCATTTACATCGTCGCCGATCTGGCAAATACGTTCAGCAAGCGTCCGAACGCCGATTTGCGTTACAACGTTGCTGGCGTGCAGCTTATCCGCGAAGGCGACAACGGGCGCGTGACGGGAGCCATCTTGAAAGACGCTGACGGATACTTTCTCGTAAATGCTTCCAAGGGCGTCATCGTGGCTACGGGTGGCTTCGACGCAAACCCTGCCATGCTCAAGGCATGGTGCCGTGCCGAGGATATCGCTGCGTGCGCAAGCTGGTGCCCCAACGAGGGCACGACGGGCGACGGCCAGCTGATGGGCCTTGCCGTGGGCGGCCAAATGGATCCGCTTCCGGCAGCTATTATGAACTTCGACTACGGTAGCCCTGAAGCATTCTATTCGGCGTGCTTGGGCATTCGCACCATCGTGGGTGGCATCATGATTAACGAGCAAGGCCGTCGTTTCTGCAGCGAGGGATTGCCGTTCCAGGCGCGCTCCAATTCCATCACGGCGCAGGCGCGCTACGGTACCGACACGTGGCGCGTGGCGTCTTCCACGCAGGTGGGTAAGGACAAGGAAAAGGTTGAAGCTGCGTTCCAACCGTTTATCGACAAGGGCTGGGGTTTCAAGGCTTCTAGCCTGAAAGAACTTGCTGGCATGATGGGTGTGCCTGCCGATACGTTGGAGTCCGAAGTCGCTCGCTTCAATACGTTCTGCGACAACAAGAAGGACGAAGACTTCAATCGTCCTATGGAGAAGGCCACCAAGATCGAGGGCGATACCTACTATGCCGTGAAGCATCAGTCTTCCATTTTGGCTACGGTGTCCGGTCTGGTCGTTGACTACAACTGCAACGTGCTGGACTACGACAATAAGCCGATCGAGGGCCTGTTTGCGGCCGGTGGTGCTTCGGGCGGTTTCTTCTCCGGTAACTATCCGCGTCATATTTTCGGTCCGTCGGTCGGCCGTTGCGTCACGTTCGGCTACGTGGCTGGTCAGACCGCCGCGCAGGGGGTGAAGTAATCGATGGCAGAGAACAAGGGTTCCGGCAAGAAGCGCTGGCCTATCGTGGTGGGCGTTGTTGCCGCGGTGCTGATCGTCGCATGCTGCGGCGGTTGGGTATGGCATAACACGCCGAGCTTCTGCGGCACGGTGTGCCATGATTCCATGGGCAACCACTTGGCGAACTACGAGGGTACCGACGAATCGAACGGCGCGGGCCTCGCCGCATGGCACGGTCAGCACGAGGGCACGACGTGTCTGGACTGCCACACCGCCGAGCTTGACGTGCAGGTGGCCGAGCTGCAGTCGCAGCTGGCTGGCGACACGGACAACCTGGGCCTGGCCGATCGCTACTACATCGACAACGACAAGTGCTTGTCCTGCCATGGCGGTTCCTACGAGGAGCTGGCAAAACAAACGGCGGATTTGGGCGAGTACAACCCGCATCAAAGCCCGCATGGCAATTTGAACTGTAACGAGTGCCACAAAGGCCATGCTGCCCAGGTCGACACCTGCGGTCAGTGCCATTCCAACGGTGGCCAGACGATGCGCGGCAACAACTAAGCTGCACTCGACAGTCGGCAAGCGCTTATAGCGGCGCATAACGAAAGGCGGCGTCCCAAACGGGGCGTCGCCTTTCGGGTTGTGGGGTGGGTGATGCAGCAAGCGAGGCAACGTTTCGCTCTCGTCGAGGGCAAAACGCGATACGTTTGTGTTTTAATGTGCGCTTTCGAAGTAGAGCCTGATTGGTGGTTCGCATTTTCCCAGGCCAGGAGCTTGGTGTGGAACGGCTTAGGTGGGCTGGCCTCGTTAAAACACAAACGTATCGCGTTTTCCGCGGTGCGCATTTTGCGCGCCGCGGAATGAGGGGCGCTACAGTTGCTTGCCGTTCTCGATGGCGCGATAGAGGTCGCGGCCAGCCACGTCGACGGCAACGAAGACGGGGAAGTCGTCGAGCATGATGCGGCGCAGCGCCTCGGTGCCCAGGTCGTCCCAGGCCACGGTCTCGCTTGCGGTGACGTGCTTGGCAAGCAGCGCGGCGATGCCACCGACCGCCGCGAAGTACACGGCGCCGTTTTCCACGCATGCGTCGATGACTGCCTGATTGCGCTTGCCCTTGCCGATGCACGCCGCGATGCCGGCTTGCATAAGCTGGGGCGTGGCGAAGTCCATGCGGCTTGCCGTGGTGGGGCCCACGCTGCCGAGTGGGCGGCCGGCAGCGGCGGGGGTGGGGCCGGCGTAGAACAGCGTCTGGCCCGCCAGCCCGAACGGCAGCTCGCCGGTATGCTCGAGCGCCTCGAGCGCACGGGCATGGCCTGCATCGCGCATGGTGTAGCAGGGGCCGGTCAGACGCACTTCCTGGCCGGCTTTCAAGTTCGCCATCTGGGATTTGTCCAGCGGCAGGTTCAAGCGTACGGGTTCGCTCATTTCCCCTCACCCCAATCGATCAGCTCGATGGATGCGCTGCGCATGGCCGAGCAGCCCATGTTCACCGCCACGGGCAGCGCGGCGATGTGGCACGGCGCGGTTTCCAGGTGCACGGCCAGGGCGGTCGCGCCGCCGCCAAGGGCAGCCGGCCCGATGCCCGTGGCGTTGATGGCGGAAAGCAGCTCGGCCTCGCGCTCGGCGGCCTGCGGGCTTGCGGCGGGGGTTCCCACCTCGCGCAGCAGCGCGTGCTTGGCCAGACCGGCAACCTTATCGAACGTGGCGCCCACGCCCACGCCCACGATGAGCGGCGGGCAGGCGTTGGCGGCCTTTTCGCGCACGCAGTCGAGCACGACCTTCTTCACGCCCTCCCAGCCGGCGCCGGGCGCGAGCATGACCACGCGGCTTGCGTTGTCCGAGCCGCCGCCTTTGAGCAGCACGTGCAGCGTGGCTCCTCGGCCGGGGCGCAGGGCGATCTCCGCGAAGGCCGGCGTATTGTCGCCGGTGTTCGTGCGGTCGAG
>NZ_QUCY01000018.1:0-294 GCF_003474385.1 Eggerthella sp. AM16-19 | reverse complement strand
CGGCCCACGACGCTCATGCGCAGGCGGCCGTCGGTGTAGGCGCGCGCGACGGCGTCGTTGACGCCCGAGAGGATGTTGCCGGGGATGAGCAGGTCCTCGCCGACCTCCAGGCGCACCCAGCAGGTGCCGGTGTCCTGGCAGATGGGCACGCCGTCCTGTTGCCCGATGCGGGCGTTCTCCAGCAGGCAGTCCAGCACGGACTGCGCGCGCGGCTGCGTCTCGTCTTCGCGGGCGGCCTGCATGGCGGCAAGCACGTCGGGGCGCAAGTGCGTCGCGCAGCGGCGCACGGCGCGG
>NZ_QUCY01000017.1:0-61231 GCF_003474385.1 Eggerthella sp. AM16-19 | reverse complement strand
CTGGGCCCCACGCTTCCGGCGTTCGTGAGCCCCGGCGTGCTGCAGGTGCTGGTGGACAACTACGGCATCCGCCCCATATCCACCCCCGAAGCCGACCTTGCCCAGATCATGGGCTAGCCGACCGATCGTTCCCCTTAGGCGGGATTCGTCCGTTGGCGGGACCGCGACCTGCGTCGCTGCCTTTGTCCCTGCTAGCAAGATCGCCCTCGTCGCCTGCGCGGTCTTCGGCTGAGCCTATCGTACACCTCCTGGACGCGAATCTCGCCGCCGCGACCCAAACGACCAGCGCGCCCGGGTGTTGGTCGTAGAGCCCGTCGATGGCGTTCTCCCTGTTGGGAATGGGCCCGCTTGCCAGGAGCTCGCCCTCGCGCGTGACGACGCACGCCCAGTGCGCCGATTTCCCGACGTCGAGCCCTATGACGATTCTTTGCCCGGTGGGTGGTGCCATGGCGGTATCCTCCAATCGTCAGGCCGATCGGAAGGCCTCCCCCTCGGTGCCCGCATTACCTGGCCGTGGCCCCCGGGCCCGGCAGTTTCCTATCAGTCGCTCGGAGCGGCGAGCGCCTCCGGTGGCAACACCCCCCGGCTCCTCGGGGCTTGGCCAAACTGTAGGCCATGCGTCGAATGATCGCCACCGAAGTTCATCGATGGCTTATCTCAGACTGTAATGGTGCAGCAGCCGTCCCGCGGGCTGCGGGACGGCTGCCACCGCGCCGAGCACCGTACCTGCGCGACATGGCCGCCGCGGCCCGCATGCCGTTTAGCGGGTTTCGGCCAGGTAGCGCAGGCGTTCGGCTTCGCGGTTGCGGGCCTCGGATGCGCAGGCGGCGGCGAAGGGGGCATTTTCCGGGTCGAGGCATTGCTCGATTGGCACGCTGACCGGGTGGAACAGCACCTGGACGTTCTTGCCGCGGTCGGCAGCCAGACTTTCGAACGCATCCAGAAGCGGCCAATCCACCGTGTCCATAGCGCCCGAGAGCACCACACCGCAGAACAACGGAACCTCGCAGCCTGCTGGCATTTTGCCGCGGTTCTTGCGCCACAGCCACGTGATGAGCGCATCCTTCGCCAGGTTGACAGGAGGCATGTTGCTGCCGGCTGTGCGGTGCGGGCCCAGAGGCTCGATGGGGCAACGCAGGTGCGTGACCGTGACCCCCAGCTCCGCCATAGCCTGGGAAAGCGCGTCGAACACGGCAGGAACCGCATGCGTATGTTGGTGGCTATCCACGCGCATCGTGCGTTTCATCTGGTGAAACGCGGTCAGGTAACGCTGGATCTGCGCGACGCACTCGCGCTGGAGCTGCTGGCGGAACGCCCAGCGCTGCGCGCCCATCGACAGTTTCAGAAGGCCGACGAAATCGTTGGCGAACGTGCCGCGCTGGTTAACCAGCAGGGGAACTTCCGTAACCGGGGCGCACGGACGGCCTTCGACCAGGTTGAGGTGCAGCGCCATGGCAAGCTTGCCGGACTCCACGTAAGGCCGCGCCATCTCGGCGGCCGCCTCGAAAGCCGGGCTGTTCGCGAAGATGCTGACCGACGACAGCGCGCCCTGGCCGCCGCAAACCTGCGACAGCTTGAGGATTTCGGCGGCCTGCTGTTCGGTGATGCCGTAATCGTCCGCATGGAACGTGACGCTCATGTTCGCCCCTCTTACCTTATCTACCCGCGGTTATGAAATCCCTAGGGTAGCCCCTGGGTTTTTCTACGCAGGTTATTCCCGCTTGTGCATGCAATGTTAGACTAGCAGCGCATTATGACAGGTTTCTAGGCGAAGGCAAACAACATGAAGCTCTCACGCGGCGCGCACGTACGTTTATCATCAAGCGCGTTTCATATCCTCCTGCTTGTCGCAGGTGCCGCCTTCCTGTTCGCCGACGCGTTCCATGGCAACGTGTGGTTCGACGAAAGCTACTCGGTGGGAATCGCAAACCACAGCTTCGCCGACATCTGGTATTACAGCTCCGGAGACGTGCATCCCGTGCTGATTTATTGGGCGCTACACGTGTTGAACCTGGTGTTCGGGCAGAACATCACCATATATCGCCTGTTCACCGTGGCGGGCGCCATCGCCATGGCGGTGCTGGGCTACACCCATGTGCGCCGCGACGCCGGCTGGGCGACCGGCGTGCTGTTCAGCTTCTTCGCCCTGTTCACGCCTTATATCTCGCTGATGGCCGTTGAGATCCGCATGTACTCGTGGGCCACGTTCGCCGTGATGCTGTGCTTCATCTATGCCATGCGCATCATCGGCACGCAGTTGGCGACGCCGCCGGCGCGCATCGCGGATGCCGCCCGGGGGCTGAAATGCTGGGCGGGCACGCCGCGACGTTGGTGGATCACATGCTTTGCGTCCAGCTTGGCGTGCGCGTATCTGCATTATTTCGGCGCCATGTCGGCGTTCATGATCAACGTCGTGCTGCTGTTCGCCCTTGGCGCGCGTGCCTGGCGGCATCGCAAAGGCGGCCCCAATCTGCTGTCTGAGCAGGCAGTTCGCGCGGGCGCACCGCTGCGCGTGCTGATCATCGGCTGCGTTGCCCAGGTAGCGCTGTACCTGCCGTGGATCGTCACCGCCGTGACCAGCCAGATGGGCGTGGTAGGTGGCACCTACTGGGCGAAGATCGTGTTCCCGACCACCTATATCGAGCTGGTCACGTACGCGTTTTTGACGAGCCCCTTGTCGTTTGCGGCGCGCGGCAGCTACGGTGTGGTGCCGCAGGTGCTCGTGCAGGGCATCGGTTATGCCGCCGCGGTGGTGCTGGCGTTCTTGATCGCGTGGGCCGCCCGCTGGGCCGCATGGCGCATCGGGCTGCATCGCGCAGCGCGCAAGCAGCAGATCGCGACGGCGAAGGCGCAGCGTGCGGGCGGAGCCGCGAGCGCGACAGCGGCCGCCTACCCCGTGAAACACCTGCGCTTGAAGCGCTTCTACGCGTGGCTCGTGTCCGATCCTATTGCGCCGGTGGTTGCGGCGCTGGTGGTGTACTTCGGCGTCTTCGCCATTTCTTGGACGGCGTCTATGGTCATGAACTCCATGATCTTGTATTACCGCTACTTGTTCGTGGCCATCGGCCCGCTGCTGTTCGCCATTGCGGCGGTGCTGTCGCATGTGCGTACGAAACCGCTGGTGGCAGGCGTGGTAGCAGTCACGCTGGCGGCTTCCGTGATGAATCAGGCGCTACTGGTGCGCGACGACTACGACCCGGCCAACAACGTCCCCATCCAGCAATTCCGCGAGACGGTCAACCGCGTTGCCGACCAGAGCGGCGGCCAGTCGCCCCTGGTGGTTTCCACCGATATCGGCTACATGGGCGTCACGTCGGTCATGTGCCCCGACATCCCGCAAACCTATATGGATTGGCAGAAGGGCAACTGGGACCGTGCGTACATGGCGTATTCGCCCACGCTTGTCAGCAAGATGAGCTGGGAGATCATCTTCGACAACTTCCACGGCACGTTCATCTGCCTGGGCCAGGCGCAAAACAACAGCCTGCCGCGCGACATTTCCGACCTCAGCCAAAAAGACGGCTTCAACCTAGTGGAATACCACACCTACTACCGTCCCTACGAACGCACCTGGATGACCATCGCCGTGATGACCAAGTCGTAGGTGAGCAGCATTGCGTGTCGCAACTGATGGTTGGCTGGGCATACCAAAACGGCCTTATTTTCGCCATTTTTGGCGAAAATAAGGCCTTAAAATAACCAGTCCTGGCGAAAATCAGGACATAAGATCGATATTGAGGTTGATGGTTTTGGATATGGGCGGGAATCGGGTTATATAACGGAGCTGGGCAAGAGATCGTCGCAATCGTTGGCTTGAAGACCGGGGGAAGCGTCCCAATCATCGTCAAAGGTTGTGCGAACGCGTGCTTTCGTGTTCGGGAGGGTGTGGCGAAGTTGGGGCGCTTTGGGGCTTGGGCGATGGTTGGCTGGCCATTTGTTATCATGATGCGTTGGAATCGATGCAGGTCCTTGGTCGCGTTCGCGCTTTCGGCGCGGTTGCGGCCAAGGCGCTTATATATGCAAGGAAGTTGGTACCTATGGCGTTTATGCTGGGCTGCGAGAAAGTGCGCGTGGATTTCCCCACGAAAACGGTGTTCGAAAGCGTGTCGCTTGGCGTTGACGAGGGCGATCGCATCGGCATCGTAGGCCGCAACGGCGACGGCAAGTCAACGCTGCTGTCGGTGATGGCGGGCATGCTCGAGCCCGACGAAGGCCGCGTGCTGCGCAACGGCGCCGTGCGCGTAGGCGTGTTGGGACAGTTCGACAAGCTGAATGACGACAACACCGTCGAGCGCGCCGTGGTGGGCGATATCCCCGAATACGAATGGGCCGGCGACGCGCGCATCCGCGACATCATCGCGGGCCTTGCCAGCGACATCCCTTGGGATGCGAAGGTGGGCACGCTTTCCGGCGGCCAGCGCCGCCGTGTCGACCTGGTACGCCTGCTCATCGGCGACTGGGACATCCTGGCACTTGACGAGCCTACCAACCATCTGGACGTTCGCGCCATCACCTGGCTGGCGAACCATCTGAAGAACCGCTGGCGCGCCGGTCAGGGCGCATTGCTGGTGGTCACGCACGACCGTTGGTTTTTGGACGAGGTGTGCACGCGCATGTGGGAGGTGCACGACCGCGTGGTTGATCCGTTCGAAGGCGGCTTCTCCGCGTACATCCTGCAGCGCGTCGAGCGCGACCGTTTGGCTGCTCTGGCAGAGGAGAAGCGGCAGAACGCCCTGCGCCGCGAGCTTGCCTGGTTGGCGCGCGGCCCGAAGGCTCGCGGCACGAAGCCGAAGTTCCGCGTGGACGCCGCGCACGAGCTGATCGCCGACGTGCCGCCGCTGCGCAACGAGCTGGAGCTCAAGCGCATGGCCATGGCGCGCCTGGGCAAGCAGGTGGTGGAGTTGAAGAACGTCACGGTGCGCTTCGACGGCAAGCCCGCGCCCGTGCTCGACGGTGTGGACTGGATCATCGGGCCTGGCGACCGCTACGGCATCGTCGGCGCCAACGGCGTGGGCAAAACCACGCTTTTGAAGGTGATCCAGGGTGTGCAGGCGCCCACGTCGGGCTTCGTGAAGATCGGTAAAACGGTGAAGTTCGCGGTGCTGTCGCAGCATCTGGACAACCTCACCCGCTTCGGCGATGATCGCGTTCGTCAGGTGATCAGCAACTACACGCGCCGCATGATGCTCGACGGCAAGGAGATGACGCCTGCGCAGCTGCTGGAGAAGCTGGGCTTCTCGCGTGCCGACCTTAACGAGCCGGTGTGCGACCTGTCCGGCGGTCAAAAGCGCCGTCTGGCCCTTATGCTCATCTTGCTTGACGAGCCCAACGTGCTCATCCTGGACGAGCCGGGCAACGACATGGACACCGACATGCTGGCCGCCATCGAGGAGCTGTTAGACGCATGGCCGGGCACGCTGCTTTTGGTCACGCACGACCGCTTCCTGATGGAACGCGTCACCGATCATCAATTCGCCCTGGTAGATGGGCATATCCGCCACTTGCCGCGCGGTGTTGACGAGTACCTGGAGATGTCGGCACGCGCGCCGAAGCCGGTTGCGCACGCAAAGGCGCCGCAGGGCACAGCGGCAAGCGAGAGCGCGAAGGACGCTGCTGCCGGCGACGGCCCGCAGCTTTCCGGCGGCGAAATCCGCGAGCTGAAGAAGCGCATGCGCAGCTGCGAGAACAAGACGAACACGCTGCGCGGCAAGATCGAGCAGGCGCAAGCCGACATGGCAGCCGCCGACCCGTCCGATTTCGAGGCGCTTGGCAAGTTCCAGCAGCAGATCAACGACTTTCAAGCCCAAATCGACGAGCTCGATGAGCAATGGCTCGAGGCCGCGGAGGCGCTAGGGGAGTAGAGAGCAGCAGTTTTGCGTTTTCGCACGATGAACGCCCTTCGCATGAACTGAGAACTAGAGGGTGCTCACCGTCCCCCGTTCATGCGATGGAGCTGCTCGAGCACGCCTTCGCCCCCTGCTTCCTCGGCAGAAACCGGGAAAGCGAAAAGGGCGGGAAAGAGTCAGCTTTCTGACAAGCTCGAACGCACCTCCGTCTCCTCCTCAAGCGCCATAGCACGCAAAAGCGCCTCGGACCGCAGATGCCCGAGGCGCTTTCGTTTATCCCACTGGAGAGGTCCGGATAGAATCGTAAATAGGTTACGGGCGCAGGCCCATGCCGCCTTCCAGTGTGATGGTCTCGCCGCTCATGAACTTGAAGTCGGGACCGCACAGCTGCACGACGGCACGGCCGATCTCGGTCTCGACGTTGCCGTAGTGGCCCATCGGAGGCATGTGCACGTTGGCCTCGTAGGCCTCAGGGTACTGCTCCTTGAAGTTCTCGAGCGCAGCGGTCCAGGCGAGCGGGCAAACCACGTTGGCGTTGATGCCGTCGGGGCCCCACTCGGTGGCGGCGACGCGCGTCAAGCCGCGGATGCCTTCTTTGGCTGCGGCGTAAGCGCACTGGCCGTAGTTGCCGAACAGACCGGCGCCGCTGGCGAAGTTCACCACGGAGCCTTTCGTCTCCTTCAGGTGCGGGTAGCATGCCTGCATGTAATAGAAGGCAGCGTACAGGCCGGAATACAGCGCCAGATCGAACTGGGCGGTGGTGTGGTCGGCGATGGTGACGCCGGAAGCGGAGGCCTGGGCGTTGTTCACCAGCGCGTCGATGCGCCCGAACTCGGCCATAACCTGGTCGACGGCGGCTTGCACAACGGCCTGGTTATCAGCCTGGGCGTTCACGTCGGCCTGGATGGGCAGCACGCGGATGCCGAACTCGCTCTCAAGACGCTCCTTGGCGGCTTCGAGCTTCTTCACGTTACGGCCGGTGATGGCAAGGTTTGCGCCCTCTTTGGCGAAGGCGGTAGCGATGCCGAACCCGATGGAGCCCGCGGAACCGTCCTTCAGCGCTGCAAAGCCCGCGCCGGTGATGATGATGGTTTTGCCGGTGAAGTAACCCATGTTCGTCTCCCGTCTTCGTGTGCCCTTGGTTTACATACATATGGCCGCAACAGCCAAGGAATCGTTGCGGCCGGATTCAATGAGCAGCAAAAGTGTAATCGCTATTTGGTTTGGTCAAAAGAACCAAAACAATGATAGTTTTACGTACCAGATAGACCAGTTGCATCGGTTCGTTCAAACGCTCAAACCGGCCGTTCCCGCTGCAAACGCACCGAAAAACGCGCTTTTGCGGCCGTACGCGAAAGGATCAGCCCATGTCGGCATCTCAGCAGGCAGGTATGCTTACGTACGATTTGCGCTCGCGCGGCACCAGTTCGCTTTACGAATTTCTATACCAGTCCATTCGCGAGGACATCGCGCGCGGCCGAATCCCCTGCGGGACGAAGCTGCCGTCCAAACGCAACCTTGCCCAGCATCTCGATATCGGCGTTGCAACGGTCACAGCGGCATACGACCAGCTGATCACGGAAGGGTTCGTGCGCACCGAACAACGCCGCGGCTATTTCGTGGAGGACGTCTCAGAGTTCCGGTGTAAACCGGTTACACCCCAGGTCAAAGATTCGAGTAGCGAAGATGGAACGAGCGTCGGCGCCGAATGCGGTGCGCAGGATGCAGCAGCAGGCGTTTTTGCTGCGCACGGCGCCCAGGATGCGAGATTCGATGACGCTTCGGCAGGACTCAACAGCAGACACCGCGAAACCGCCAGGAGCTCCGCCGACACCGCTAGCGACGCCCCCGCCGCCGAAACCCCGCACGCTATCGAGCGGGCCCGCGACCCGGAATACTTCGTCGACCTGAAAGCTAACCGTACCAGCGTATCGTTGTTCCCGGCTACAGTGTGGGGGCGCTATATGCGCGAGGCGCTTTCGCTTCCTAGCGACAACCTGCTGCGGTCGATCCCGTTCAACGGCCTGCCCGAGCTGCGCCGCGCCATCGCGTCGTATCTGCGGCGCACGCGCGGCATGGACGTTTCGCCCGACTGCATCATCATCGGCGCGGGCAGCGAATACTTGTACGGCCGACTGCTGCAAATGCTCGGGCCCACCACCACGTTCGCCATGGAAAACCCTGGCTATCGCAAGTTCGCCGCTATCTCCAAGGCGTTCGGTAACCCCTGGCGGCCGGTCCCCATCGACGAATCGGGCCTGCTGGTGGACGAGCTTGAGGAATCGGGCGCCGACGTGGTGCACGTTTCGCCGGCAAACCATTTCCCCACGGGCATCGTCATGCCCATCAAGCGGCGCCTGGAACTGTTCGAGTGGGCGAACCGCGCGCGCAAACGCTACATCATCGAGGACGATTACGACAGCGAGTTCCGCTACAGCGGCTGCCTGATTATGCCGCTGTTCGCCGACGACGCATCCGACAAGGTGATTTACCTGAACGCCTTCTCGAAAACCATGGTGCCCAGCCTGCGCATCAGCTACATGGTGCTGCCGCCGAAGCTGCTGGCATGCTACGTGGACACCATGAGCTTCTACTCGTGCACGGTTTCCAGCTTCGAGCAGTACGCGCTGGCGCGCTTCATCGAAGAGGGTCATCTTGAGCGGCACATCAACCGCACGCGAAACTTCTATCGCCGCCAACGTGAGGCGGTTTTGCGCGAGATCGCGCAATCGCCGCTGGCGGAGATCTCGCATGTTGAGGAGCGCAACGCGGGCACGCACTTCTTGCTGGTCGTGCGCACGAGGCTTACGCACGACCAGGTCAGACAGCGCGGCGCGGAGCAGGGGCTCAACATCTCGCTGTTCAACGATTACCTGCTGCGCGATAGCGACGGGTTGAGTGAGCGCACAACGAAGCGTTTTGAGCAGTACTCGAACGGCGAAACCGCGCTAGTGCTGAACTACGCCGGCATCGAGCCGGAACGGCTATCGGAAACGGTGCGTCGCCTGGCGTGCGTGTTCCCGGAGTGCGAGTAGCGCCTCCATCAACAGCCCCTCAACGTCCTGTCAACGGCCGGTAAGCATCCTGCGCAGGTTTCATGTCCGGCGTTTTCGCCCGCGAAACGCACCGTACAATGGCGGCGAAGCGAAGGATATGGAACAGACGCGCGGCGCGTGGGGCGCCACGGCAAAGGAGGCAACATGATCAAGCTTGTCGCATCGGATATGGACGGCACGCTTCTGGACGGCGAAGGCAATGTGCCGCCTGAGACGTTCGATCTTATCAAGCGACTGAAAACCGCGGGCATCGGCTTTGTGGCGTCCTCGGGCAGGCGCTTCGACACGCTGCAGGAGCTGTTCGCCCCCGTGAGCAGCGAAATGGACTTTGTCGCCTCCAACGGCGCGCAGGTGGTGGTTGCGGGTCAGCTTGTCGACCGCGAGGTATTCAGCCATGCCGCGCTGCGCAGGCTCAAGAATGTGACCGACCTGTTCGACGGCCTGCATCTGGTGGTGTTCGACCGCAAGATCTCCTATTTGCTCGACGACGAGGAACGCTTCGAGCGCGAGCTGGACAAGAATCTTCCGAACCCGCTGCGTGTGCGCGACCTGCCGCGCCCCGACACCAGCATCATCAAGGCATCGATCTACGTGGATGACGCCGTCATGGATATGGCCTACATCCTGGAGCGCGAGATGGGTGAGGACTTCGTGTTCGCACCGTCCGGCCGCAAATGGATCGACGTCATGCAGCGCGGCGTGAGCAAGGCCACAGGCATCAAGCAGGTGATGGAAGCACGGCATGCCCGCGCCGAGGAAGTGGTGGCGTTCGGCGACTCCATGAACGATTACGAGATCATGCGCATGGTGGGCACGAGCATCGCGATGGGCAACGGCCGCTCCGCTATCAAGGAGATCTCCACCAAGGTAATCGGCCCCAACACCGAGCACGCCGTGCAACGCGAGTTGGAAGCCCTGCTCAGCATGATGGGGAAGTAGCGGCACTTCGCACACCCTTCGAAAACCACCCTGGTCACAGGCTTAAACCACCCTTTTCGGATGTGCAGCTTCAAAGGGTTTCCTCCTACGATCTTGCTTGTCGAAAGCCGCTTCTCGGCGGCGAATGGGAAGCAAAGAAGGAACAGGAGGATGTTATGAGCGAAAGCGAGCACACGGGCAAGTTGTCGCAGAACAAGCGCAATCGCACCATTGCCACAGTGTGCGTGGTCGCAGCCGTGGCGGTTGCGGCGGTAGGGGGGTTCGCGGTTTGGCATAACCAGCCCAGCTTCTGCAACAGCATCTGCCACACGCCCATGAACGCGTATGTGGAAAGCTACTACAACACTGATGGCACCATGCTTGCCAACGCGCACATGAAGGCGGGCAAGGACTGCCTGACGTGTCACGAACCCAAGATCGACGAGCAGGTGGTCGAGGGTATGCACTGGGTAACCGGCGACTACACGTTCGACGAGGACACGCAGCATCTGGTGAGCCGCAGCGGCGAGTTCGCCACTCAGGAGTTCTGCCTTAACGAATCGTGCCACAACATGGACCTTGACAAGCTTGAGAAGAAGACCGAGTGGATGGCCTGGAATCCGCATGACTTCAGCGAGCACGGCGTCACCGACTGCGGCGACTGCCACAAGATGCACAGCCAGTCCGTCATCACCTGCTCGGAGTGCCATTATCAGGCTGCCGAAGATGTGCCCGAGGGCTGGGACAGCATCCCGTATCGCGAGAAGAAATAGGGAAGGGGAACGATTATGGACGTCAAGGGCAACGATGTTTCCCGTCGTGGTTTCCTCACGGGCGCGCTGACCTTCGGCATGGGCGCGATGGCGATGGGCCTGACGGGTTGCGGCACCCCGCGAACGCTTGAGGCGGAGGCCGCGCAGAACACCATCGACGGCGGCGAGTACGACATCGTCGTGGTGGGCGCGGGCGGCGCGGGCATGGCTGCGGCCGTGGGCGCGTGCGACCAGGGCGCAAAAGTGCTGCTTTTGGAGAAGATGCCGGTAGCGGGCGGCAACACCTGCTTCGCTGAGGGCGGCATGAACGCATGCTGCACGAAGTTCCAGAAGGCAGCCGGCATCGAAGACAGCGTCGACCTCATGTCCTCCGATACCTACGCGGGCGGTCATGAGAAGGGCAACATGGAGCTCATCCGTCACATGTGCGCCGGGTCGAGCGACGCCATCGACTGGCTTGATTCCATGGGCATCACGCTGTCGAAATTGGGCACGTCGGGCGGTGCGTCGGTCAAGCGTATCCATCGCCCCGAATCGGGCGAAGCCGTTGGCAAGTACATCGTGAAGGGCATGACCGAGCAATGCCGCCAGCGCGGCGTGTCGGCTGTGTGCAACACGAAGGTCGAGGAAATCGTCATGGATGACGGCAAGGTGGCGGGAGTCCGCGCCACCGACCCCAACGGCCTGCCCATCGAGTATCGTTGCCGTGCACTCATCGTGGCAACGGGCGGCTTCGGCGCCAACAGCGAGATGCTGGCGCAGTACCGCCCCGAGCTTCGCGAAGCTGTGACCACCAACCAGCCGGGTACGCAGGGCGACGGCATCCTGTTCTCCCAGGCCGTGGGCGCCGATACCGTGGATATCGACCAGATCCAGGTGCACCCCACCGTCGAGCAGACCACCGCGACGCTGCTGTCCGAGAACATCCGCGGCGACGGCGCCATTTTGGTGAACACCGACGGCGTGCGCTTCACCAACGAGCTGCTCACGCGCGACCGCGTGTCGGAAGCGGAATGGGCGCAGCCCGGGCGCGGAGCGTTCGCCGTGTTCGACCAGTCGGTGCACGACAACAACCTGTCGGTTGAGGAGAAGTTCGTCTCGCGCGGGCTCATCCACGTGGCCAACACTTTCGAGGAGCTGGCGCAGAAGATGGGCGTGCCGGTCGATGCGTTCGTGAACACGGTGACGTCGTACAACGACAACATCGCCAACGGCGTGGACGACCCCATGGGGCGCACGAAGAGCCTGAACCCCCTGGAGAAGGCGCCGTACTACGCGCTTCCCGTCGCGCCGGGCGTGCACCATTGCATGGGCGGCCTGCGCGTGAACGCCGCGGCCGAGGTGCTCGACGCCGACGGCAACGCGATCCCGGGCCTGTTCGCCGCTGGCGAGGTTACCGGCGGCATCCACGGCGGCAACCGTTTGGGTGGCAACGCCGTGTGCGACATCAACGTCAACGGCCGTCAGGCGCAGGAAACCGCGTGCGCTTACGTGTTCGCGTAAAGAGGGCGTTTAGCACCTATGAGAAAGCCGGAAGCGTGCAATCGCGCTTCCGGCTTTTGCACGTAATCGGGCGGGTGACGTTGCGGGGTTCGCACGAGGCTTTGCTTCGGGGATGGGAAACGTTGGGAACCGACTACCCGCATCGCATATAAAGCAATGCGCTTGCGCCGATTCGATGAGCAAGCTTGCTATAATTGTGCGCTTGAAAGAGGGAGGGGCGCATGAACGACGAGATTTCCATGGCCGCGCGGCGCGTGCATACGACAAGCTGGCAGAAGTTCAGGTCCACGTATGGGCCCAGGTTCGCCGCCTGCTTCTTGGGCTTGATAGCCATTCGCGTATGGACGCAATGCTGCCTGTATGATCGATATACGGCAACCGATTCAGGCGCCGTCACCATTATCGGCAACATGACGCGCGTCGCCTTCATCTTCATCCTCATGCTCATGTTCTCCCGTATCCCGCTGAACGGGCGCGCCCGACGGGCTCTTGACGCGCTATCGATGACGGCAATGACGTTGGCGCCCGCGCTTTTGCTTGTGCAAATAGAGTATCCAACGTTGCCGCTCGGTATTCCCGCATCCATGCTTGCGGGATTGGGCATTGTATGGGGCGGCGGCATGTGGATCACGTTCTTCGACCGCTTGGACGAGGGCGAGGCGCTCATCTACTCGTTCGCATGCCTGGGAATCAGCGCGGTTTTGGGATTCGTCCTGGGGTTCCTGCCGCTACCTGCCGTGTTCTCCATCGGCTTGTTCATGCCGACTCTGTCGTTCGTGCTGTTCAAACAGGCTATGGACATGCTTGATGCACGGCAAGACGTCATCCCCGAACCGAAGCGCGACTGCGTGTACGACCACGAGAGCAACACGCTTCCTCTGCGCATTCTTATCGCCGTTGCGCTGCTTGATTTCGCACTTGGCGTGGCGCGCGGATTCCCGGAGGGCACTTCCATCGTTTTGGCGCCTTCGTTCCAACTAACTCACCAGATCACCGTGGCCGTACTGTGCGCTGGCGTCATCTGGTGGGTGCTCGTGCGCGGCCGCGGCTTGAGCTTCGGGGCGATGTGGTGGCTCGAGGTCGCTCTTATGGTTATCGGCGTTTTGCTTATTGTGTCCCTTGACCAGGCGCAATTCGGGGCGATGCTCATCACCGTATCGAATACGTTCATGATCGGGCTGCTGTGGTATGGCGTATATGATTATTGCCGCCATAGCTCCATTCCGTCGTATCTGGTGCTCGCCGCCGTTTGGGCGGCCCATTTGCTTCCGCGCGAAGCTGGCCGCTATCTGGTTTTCCTGCTTGGGCCCCAACTAGGGCAATCGATGCTCGTCATTGCCGCGCTGGTATGCCTGCTTGCGCTGAGCATGGCCGTGATGCTGCGGGGCAGCCAGCCGAAAGCGCGGCGATTCTTCGCCACCTTCGGCACGCCCGATGCGCGCAAGGGCGCTTTGGAGCGCACCGTGGTGGCGGAAGCTGCACCTGCGCAATGCGATGCTGGGGAAACGCAGGTGACATCGGTTGCTGCTGCGTCCGGGGAAATGCCGAACGAGCAAGATGCCCGTGACACTGAAGGCGCAACGTTCGAGGATAGCCTGCGGACTCGCTGCTCGGCGCTGCAGGCGCGTTTCGATTTGACCGATCGGGAAACCGACATGGTCTGGTACTTGGCGCAAGGACGCAGCAAGGCGTTCATCAGCCAAGAACTTCACCTATCGGAAAACACCGTGAAAAGCTATACGCGCAATGCGTACTCGAAGCTTTGCATCCACTCCAAGCAGGAATTGCTCGACGCGCTGAACGAGACCCGCTAGAAGTGCTTGATAAACGAGTTAACCGTTGCGCACAACGCCGTTGAACGAGGAATACCGCAAGCCCGTGCATGCCGAACGCCGATAGCGATACGGCGGCCACGATCGATGCGACCTGCTTGTCTCCCTTCTGGTCGAAACCAACTTGCCCGACAAAGGGTGTTGATATCGGCCTTATGCAGAACATGTGTTCTATGATACCATAAAAGAAACGGGGTGGCTGCAAGAACATTTGCAACCACCCCGAAAGGTTCGATCGTTTGTCGCGGCGCGCAGTTTACGCAGCCTTGGCGGCCTGACGAGCCTCCTTGCGCTTCTCCAGGGAGTCCACGCACACGGCAGCGGACTGGTCGCCGGTGATGTTGACGACGGTGCGCATCATGTCGAGCACGCGGTCGACGCCTGCAACCAGCGCGATGCCCTCGACGGGCAGGCCGACGGACTGCAGCACCATGGCCAGCATAATCATGCCGGAGCCGGGGACGCCGGCGGTGCCGATGGAGGACAGCACGGCGGTCATGATAATGACGCACTGCTGGCCGATAGTCAGGTCGATGCCGAACACCTGGGCGATGAAGATGGCGCAAACACCCTGGTAGATGGCGGTGCCGTCCATGTTGATGGTGGCGCCCAGCGGCAGCACGAAGCTGGAAACCTCGCGGCGCACGCCCAGCTTCTCGGAGCACTCCATGTTAATGGGCAGCGTGCCCACGGAAGACGCAGACGCGAAGGCGAACGTCATGGCGCGGACCTGGCCCTTGAAGAACGTCAGCGGGCCCATCTTCGCGATGGCCTTCACCATGCCGGAGTACACCAGCACCATATGCAGGATCATGGCCAGGTAGGCCACCAGGATGAGCTTGAGCAGCGGCAGCAAGATGTCGGGACCGTTGGTTGCAACTACAGGGGTGATCAGGCCGAACACACCGAACGGCGCGATGGTGATGATCATGTGCATGATCTTGATGCACACCTCGGACATGCCGTTGACGAAGTCGGCGACGGGCTGCGCCTTCTTGCCGGCGGCCAGGATGCCGAAGCCGAAGAACAGCGCGATCACGATGATCTGCAGCATGCTGGCGTCGGACATGGGCTGCACGAAGTTGCTGGGGAAGATGTTGACGATGGTCTCGATGAAAGAAGGCGCGGCCTTGGCCTCATACGAAAGCTCGTCGGCGGTAAGGGTGTAGCCGCCGCCAACGTTGAACACGTTCGCGATGATCAGGCCGATGACGATGGCGCATGCGGTGGTGCACAGGTAGTACGCGATGGTCTTGCCGCCGATGGCGCCGACCTTCTTGATATCGGACAGACTGATGACGCCGGCGATCATCGAGAAGATGACCAGCGGCACCACGATCATCTTGATAAGGTTCAGGAAGATGGTGCCCAGGGGCTTGATATAGGTGGTGGCGATATCAGGGGTGCCCTGCAGGGCAAGGCCGGCCACGACGCCCAAGGCCAACGCAATGAAAATCCACGTGGTAAGGGAAAGACGCTTGAACCACGGCTTGTCGGCGTTTTTGGCGGAAACCGCTTCCGTAGCCTCCTTAACGTCTGCTTTGACCTCTTGCTCAAGGTCGTTGATCTTGGACATGTGATCCCTCTCTAACTCAAAAACCCTTCCTGTGCAGCAGGTGCGTGCGCATGTTGCTGCAATTGAGGCGCCATAAGGCACAATCGCGCATTGTACCCGAAACTCTACGAAAACATCCCAAAACAGCCATCGTTTTCGACAACCGAGGCAAACTGACGGCGAAGGAACCCGGCCAGTACGTTTTACGACGTAAAGCCTTTAGGTTGTTGATGCAGCGCGGATTCGAAACGACTTTTGATTCGCGCTAACCGCCGCAGCAAGCGAATCAGGGAAACTCAGGGTTTCTCATGTGGGACCACGCGAGAAAACCCTTCGAAACCGGCGAAGAACTTTTCTGACGTAGCAAACGTCATTGGCATGCAGGATGACGATAGCGCTGCCTGACGCAGCAATATCGCAACCCATATATTATCGATAATATATCTTATGTTATCTTGGCTTCCCGCCCAACGTGACGAGCGCCAGCATGACCAGCATGAGCACCAATCCTGCCCAATCGAAGCCGGAGAACGCCGTGCCCAGGAACACGCAGGCGCACACGCTGGCGCTGATCGGCTCGACGGCGCCCAGCAAACTTCCGGTGACCGAACCCACGAACGCCACGCCGCGCAAGTACAGCCCGAACGACACGAACGTCCCCAAAAACGCCAGGCCTCCGATGAGCACCAGCCAGCCGAATGCGTCCATGTTCGCAACCGCTTCGGGAGCGCCCGCACCCATGGCAAGCTGCACGGCGTACGCGATTCCCGAGCACACGCACGTCACCAGCATGCCGACGCTCGTGGCAGCAAAACTACCGAAGCGGTCGAACAAGCCCGCAGCGCGCGGGGTCAGCACGTAAATAGCAACGCATACGGCGTTCAAAAGGCCCCAGAACAGGCCGGCTGCCGGCAACACCAGCGTGCCCAGGTCGCCCTGCGTGGCGATAAGCACCGTGGCCACGAAAGCGCAAATCAGGCCCACAAACTCGTTTCCCTTCGGCAAATGTCGCCCCATCACGCACGTGAACAGCATGACGAACACCGTGCTGAGCATCTGCAGCACGGTGGCGGTGCCGGCGTTGGTGAACGCGATGGTCATGGCGTACGCGAACTGGTCGACGAACAGCGCGCCGCCGAACACCAGGAAGAACAGCTTCACGCGCGGCTCGCTTCTCCATATCAGCTCGAGCATATAGCGGCGGCGCAGCACTAGCACGCCGAAGAAGAACAGCGTGGCCACGAACGAGCGCACGGCCGTGGCGAACATGGGCGTGATGCCGTAATGCGAGAACAAATGCTGGGCGCACGCGCCCGACACACCCCACAGCCCGGCGCCAGCAAGCGCGCAGACGATGCCGATCCAGAAGACGCGGCGCCGTGCGCCTACTGGCTGCTCAGCAAGCGGCTGCCTACCCGTTGGCTGGCTGGCATCTGCTGTTTGCTTGTTGGGCTGCTTCGCTTTCGTTTTCGCCATGTAAATTAAACCTTCCCCGATGTGTGGCGGCGTATACGATAGAATATCGAAAGCGATTGTAGAGCAATACGTCGGCAGGTGCATGCAAGCGTGCATGCGGAAATGCATGCGTACCCGTGCATGCGTGCGTATCCGCAGGTGCACATGCATGCGCACGCGTCTTGTGCCGGCGTCGAAGCGGAGGAAGTCTTATGGCTATCAAGGAACTGGTCCACGACGAAGCGGTGCTGTCCACTCCCTGCGAGAAGGCAACGGCCGAGGATGCCCAGGTGGCGCAGGATCTGCTGGACACCATGGCGTCGCTCGACGAGGCCGCCTGCCTACACGCCAACCAAATCGGCGTGACGCACAACCTGTTCGCCTATGTTGACGAGAAGGACAAGCAGCACGTCATGTTCAACCCCGTCATCAAGCTGGGCCTGGCTGCAAGCAAGCAGGTCGAAGGCTGCTTCACCCACGAGGAGCCCGTCACGGTCACCCGCTACGACCGCATCAAGGTCTCCTACGAGGAGCTGGTGGACGGCAAGCTGGTCCCCCGCAAGGGCGACTTCCGCGGCTGGGTCGCGCAGCTGATCCAGCACATGGCCGACCACGGCAAGGGCAAGTTCATCTAAGCGCTATTCGGCGCTGGCAAGCTACGTTGCCGATCGCAAAGGCGTTTTCGGCAGCGGGAACGTCACGCTTGTGGATGCTGGCGACGCCGTGCAGGGCAACGTCATGGGCACGCTGACGCAGGGTCAGGCGCTCGTCGACATCATGAACGCAACGGGCTACGACTACGTGATTCCCGGAAACCACGAGTTCGACTACGGGATGCCGCAGTTCAACCATCTGGTGGGAAGCGCGAACGCCACATACCTGAGCTGCAACTTCACCGACAAGCGCCCCGAAGTGCCCACGCTTATGTTCGCTCCGTACGCCATCCAGGACTATCCGCTTGCCGACGGCAGCACTGCGCGCGTGGCGTTCGTGGGGGTTACCACGCCGGCGACGCTGACGGCGTCGTCGCCGAAATCGTTCTGGCGAAGCGATGACGACCATACATGCGTGTACGGCTTTTGCGAGGACGACACCGGCGCGGCGCTTGCCGCGGCAGTGCAAAACGCCGTGGATCAGGCACGCGCGGCGGGCGCCGATTACGTTGTGCTGCTGGCGCACCTTGGCCAGGACGGGTCGCCCGACATCTGGCGCTCCGACGCGTTGGCGAAGCGCTGCCGCGGTATCGACGTGATCATCGATGGCCATTCGCACCAGGAATATGTGCAGGTCATGCAAGATACCGAGGGCAAAAACGTCATCATCACGCAAACGGGCACGCAGTTCTCCAGCGTGGGTCAGGTCGTTATCAATCCGAACAGCGGCACCATCTCCGCCAGCACGCCCGCCTTCGAGGCCACGCTTTTGCGCGAGGCCCGCAAAAGCGGCGATCCCGCATACGTGCAGGAGGCGACGTTCGGGCGCGATGCCAACGTGCAGGATGCCATCAACAAGAAGGTTGCGGACGTCGAGGCTCAAACGGGAACCGTGATCGGCAAATCCGAGGTGGACCTGTATGCGTTCGAGGACGACGATTACACCTGGGCCGTGCGGGCGCACGAAACGAACCTTGGCGACTTCGTGTGCGACGCATACCTTTATTATGCGACGAACGCGGGCGTCATGGCCGACATCGCGTTCGTCAACGGCGGCGGCGTTCGCGCGAACCTGAACCGCGGCAACGTGACGAAGGGCGACCTCATCAACGTGAATCCCTTCAAGCGCCGCGTGCGCAGAGCGAAGCTGCACGGCAAGGCCATCGACCCGCAGGCGGCATATACGCTGGTGTGCCACTCGTACTACCTGGTGGAAGGCGGCGGTTCTTACAGCATGCTGTGCAAGAATCCGGTCACGCTGCTGGGTTTGGACAACGATGCCCTTATGGAATACGTGCAGCTGAACCTACGCGGCGTTATCGGGCAGCAATATGCGAATGCCACAGGTCAGGGGCGCATCGCGACGCAGGTTGGACCTGATCCCGATCCAGACACTGACCCCGACCCCACGCCGAAGCCCGAGCCCGAGCAGCCCGAACCGCAGCCGCCGGCGAACGACGCGAGCGACCCCAAGCCCTTTGCTCCAACCGGCGATGACGGCGCCTTGAAGGCGGGCGCTGCAGCCGTAGCCGCTGCAGCGGCAGTTGGAGCAGCCGCTTTCGCCACCGCCCATGCGGAAACCGAAGACGAACGCGCATAGTCACAAGCTCGTCTAAATACTCGCGGGTCGAGGGGCGCTCTCCCTTCGGCCCGCTTTCGTTTTCGCGCTTTTGCGCTCCGTCCCCTATCGCGGCGCTTGTAATGCCGTAGTGAAGCTATAGAAATGGAGTACATTCCATAAAATGCCGGAATCCCCGATGAAAATGGATTGAAATCCATTTTCACGGGAAATGTCACATTCTGCGGACTATAATCCATATATCAGCTATCGCCAAATGCGAAATATGAGGCGAATCGGCAACAAGGGGGCGTGAGGCATGCAGCTTATTGCTAGGGATCGATATCTTGAGTGGTTGCTTTCCTGGAAAGACAAGCATGTCATCAAGGTCGTGTCGGGCGTGCGCCGCTGCGGCAAGTCGAAGCTCTTCGAGATCTACCGCAATCACCTTATGCAGCACGGCGTTACGGCGGACCAAATCATCGCCATCAACTTCGAAGAGCTTGAATACGAGGACCTAACGTCTTATCGGGAACTCTACGATTACGTAAACGCAAGGCTGGCGCCCGGTAAAACAACCTACGTGTTCCTTGACGAAATCCAGCATGTCGATCACTACGAGAAAGCGGTCGACGGGCTGTTCATAAAGGACGACGTCGACGTCTATGTCACGGGGTCAAACGCCTATTTTATGTCGGGCGAGCTTGCCACGCTTCTTTCCGGCCGTTATATCGAGCTCAAGATGTTGCCGCTGTCGTTCAAGGAGTTTTGCTCGGCGGAGGGCAATGCCGAAAAGAGCCGCGATATGCTGTTCAACGAGTACATCACCTCGGGCTCGTTTCCGTTTACCGCCGAAACGCAGATCGATGAGCGAAAGGCGAAGGAATATGTGCGCAGCCTTTACGACACCATCATCGTGCGCGACGTGGTGGACAGGCTGCACGTTTCCGACGTGTCGACGCTTCTCAATATCACGAAGTTTTTGCTGCATAACATAGGCAGTAAGGTGTCACACAAGAAGATCGCCGATACGTTGACGTCTTCGGGCAACAAGGTCGATCAGAAAACCGTGTCGAAGTACATCAAGGGGCTCACCGACAGCCTGACGCTGTACGCGGCACCTCGTTACAACGTCAAAGGAAGGCAGCTTCTTTCCACGAATTGCAAATACTATGCTGTTGACCTGGGGTTACGCAATGCGTTGGTGAAAACAAGCGACAGCGATATCGGGCACATCCTGGAAAACGTCGTGTATTTGGAGCTGCTCCGTCGAGGATATGACGTGTACGTCGGCGATATCGAAAACGGCGAGATCGACTTCGTTGCCATCAAACCCGATGATACGCAGTACTTCCAGGTTTCGGCGACGACGCTTGAGGAGTCCACGCTGAAGCGGGAGCTTGCGCCGTTCGCGGCGGTGCGCGACAACTACCCCAAAATCCTGCTCACTCTTGACACGATCTTCGGAACCGCCGATTACGACGGCGTGAAGAAGCGCAACGTGATCGACTGGCTGCTTGAGTAGAGCCCGACCTCCCGCCGAAGCCGCCGCCCCGCGGCGACCACACACTATAGGATACCGGTTGCCCTGCTGCTAAAAGCATCTCGTTTCACCTCCTGCGCCGTGCGCCGCGGGCTGCCGGTCACCCCGCCGCAAGCACACCCCCGTCCCCCTAACAGCTAGGCTTAGTCGGGGTGTTGTCGATGGCGTTGACCCACCAGCGGTCGGCGTCGGGGGTGCCGAACGCCGGCGAACCTTGGCGGCGCTCCAGGTACAGATTGGTTTCCTTCCGCCCGAAACGGATGCGGAAGCGCGACGTTTTCGCCCCCTTCTGCATTTGCCCCGGCTCTCCGCGGTAGAGCACCTCGTCGATCCGGAACGTGCGCCCATCAGGCCATATGACCGCCAGCAGGTCGATACGCCCTTCATCGTTCACGTGCAGCACGACGTTGACGTACATTTTGTGCACGCCTCGTCTTTCGCCGTCTTTCGTCATAAAATCCATCGCTATGGTATTATCGAACGCGCGTTCGATAATTGCTAGCGAACAAACGATGGAGAAACGGAAAGGATTGGCGGGTGACGGATTTGCGTAAAACCTCGGGTTGCGTTATATGCATCGACTTGAAGTCGTTCTACGCCAGCGTGGAATGCGCCGATCGCGGCCTTGACCCGTTCACCACCAACCTGGTGGTGGCCGACCCCGACCGTTCCGCAAACACCATCTGCCTTGCCATCACGCCGGCCATGAAGGCCGCCGGCGTGCGCAACCGCTGCCGCGTGCGCGACATCCCGCCGGGCATCGAGTACCTGACCGCTGTCCCCCGCATGAAACGATACATGCAGGTCAGCGGCGAAATCGTGGGCAGCTACCTTGAGCTTGTCAGCCCACAGGACCTGCAGGTGTACTCCATCGACGAGTGCTTCATCGACGCCGCGCCCTACCTGCGCCTCTACCGCACCGACGCGCGTACGTTCGCAAAACGCCTGATGCGCCGCGCCTTCGAGGTTTCGGACGTCACCGCCACGGCCGGCATCGGACCGAACATGTTCCAAGCGAAGGTGGCGCTCGACATTTGCGCGAAGCACGCCAGCGACGACATCGGCCAGCTTGACGACGAGTCGTTCAAGCGCGAGATCTGGTTCCACCGCCCGATCACCGACATCTGGGGCATCGGGCCGGGCATCGCCCGCCGCCTGGCCAAGCACGGCGCGTACGACCTTGCGGGGGTTTGCGCCGTCAACCCCAAGGTGCTGCGCCGCGAGTTCGGCAAAAACGCCGAATACCTTATCGACCACGCGTGGGGCCTGGAGGCGTGCACCGTCGAGCAGGCGCGCAGCTACCGCCCGCGCGCCCATTCGCTGACCAATGGGCAGGTGCTCATGCGCGACTACAGCTGCCGCGAGGTGGAAACGCTGCTGCGCGAGATGGTGCTGGGCAGCGCGCTCGAGCTGGTGGAGAAAGGCCTATGCGCCCAGTTGGTAAGCGTGTACGTGGGGTATTCGGCCAGCAACTTCCCCCACCAATCGTGGGAGAAGTGTGGGCCGCTCGGCGCCGCGGCCGCCGGCGCGGGCGGGTCGGCGAAGCTGCCCAAGCCTACCAACGCCGCGGACGCGCTGACCGACGCCGTGTTGGAAATCTACCGCGCCCGCGTAACGCCGGGGCTTTCCATCCGTCGCGTGAACATAGCGCTGGCGGACCTGATGCCCGTCGATAAGGTGCAGCCCACGCTGTTCGACGACGCCGCGAACGAGCGCAAGCAAGCCGCCTTGTCGCGGGCCATGGTGGATGTGCGCAAGCGCTTCGGCGCGAACGCGCTGCTGAAAGCCACAAGCTTGAAGGAGGAGGCGAACGCCATGGAGCGCAACAACCAGGTAGGCGGGCATCGTGCTTAGCCCTGATCAGGCACGCATAGCCGCCGGCCTGCCCACGCCAGACGCGTGGCCGGGACTGTCGGCCGACGAGCGCGAATACCGCGCGCAGGTGCTCGACCGCATAGCGCAACGCATAGCGGCCGACGGCGTGCGCGTATCGTTCCCCTCGCCCGACCGTGGCAGCCAGTTCATGCCCTTCGCAGCGCTAAAAGGCTACGAAGAGGTGATTGCCGAAGTAGAAAACGGCAACGTCGAGGAAGCACTTGATGCCGCCGACGCGCAAGCCGAGGAAGCATCCCTGAGATACCAACACGATGAAGTGTTCGAATCAATCAGAGAAGGGCTACGACACGAACGAAACGCCTAGGGCTTACAAGCTACGCTGCCCTCCACGATTGAATGCGGCACTCGTGAATCTTCGAAACAGCCTAGACAAGAACGCGGCTGGCATGGTAAAAAGATATCGGAGACATCACTTGATGTTTCCTCCAAGTAGCGGGGGGTGTCCTCCCGCATTTTTTATATTTGGGAAGAGCTGCATCGCATTTCTCGCGTTCATAGCAGCACCTCTGTGTACTTCCATGCATACATACCTACCCAACTCGCAGCCTTGCGCCTTTGGTGGTTATGCCAGTAGTTTTTAGCAGGCGGGCGTTGGTGGTTAGGAGGATGGCTTCTATGCCGGGGCTTTGCTCGGCGAAGGTTAGGGCCTGCTCGGCGCCCATGATGATGAGCGCGGTGGTGTAGCCGTCGGCGTCGAGCGACTTGTCGGCTATGACGGTTGCGGACAGCACATCCGTTTCCGCCGGTTTGCCTGTTCGGGGGTCCAGGATGTGGTGGAGCACACGACCATCGCGCACGAAGGACCGCTCGTAGACGCCGCTGGTCACTACCGACTTCCCGCGTACGGGAACGCTGGCGAACGATGCAGCTTGCAAGCTGCCGCCCGAAGGGACGGGCGCGCGCAGGCCTACGTTCCATGCGCTGCCATCGGGTTTGCTGCCCAAGCATGCCACGTTGCCGCCCAGGTTGATCACGCCGCTGGTTGCGCCACAGTGTTTCAGCAGGTCAATCACCCTATCTGCGATATATCCCTTCGCCATGCCGCCAAGGTCGATCGTTGTCTGCGGGTCGATGATACGCGCCTGCGTCCCCTCAACCTGCACGTTGTGCCAATCGACGTGCGCAAGCGCCTCGGCAATGGCAGCATCATCAGGCACAACGCCGCGCTTGAAATCCCATAGGCGGCACACATCTCCCATGGTGATGTCGAACAGCCCGTCCGTGCGCTCGCAATATCCCAGAGCAACACGCAAAACGGCGGCAAGCTCGTTGCCCACATCTACCCACTCGCCCGCTGCGGCGTTGAGCGCGGACAGGCGGCTTTCCGGATTGAAGCGACTCAGCAACAGCTCATATCGCGCGCAAAGCGCCTCGATCTCGCGCAACGCTGCCGCATCAACGTCGGCCGACACGGCGCACACGGTATCGAACGCCCGAAACGTCACGGAACCAAGCTCGCGCATGCCGCGCCTCCTCCCAAGATCACGATTCGCAAACCAGCAATCATCACGCGCATAGTTGGGGACCAGCTAAGCAAGCATCCACAATGGTACTGGGCGGTGAAGCTTACGCAGGTAGAGAACCCCCCACGCCGTTCAGTCAGAGAGGTTTGCATGAACAGAAAACCGTCGCACACTGAGCCTGCGCTATCGCTCACGCACCAGCAACGCAAACCTCGCCCTCGAACGGCGCAGGCGGCATCATCGCGAACCCCGTCATCCGCAAGCAACTCGCTCGCGTAACGCCGAAAAGGGGCTTTTGCGCTCCCGCAAAAGCCCCCGCACTTCCCTACTTCGTGAACTTGCCCGCCGCCAGCAGCAACGCCACGTTCACCACGCAGTCAACCGCCAGCAGACCGCCCACGGCCGCCATGTTCGGGCTGGCCGCATTGATGGCCGCGAACGTGAGCGCCGTCAGCACCATGACCACCGCGCCGCACGTAGCCGCCGCGCCCACCAGGTTCCAGCTCGCACGCCCGCCCGCACGCGAGATGCACGCGCACATGACCTGCGAAGCCGCACCCAGAAGCGTGCCCAAAAACGCCGTGAAGCACACCGCCGCCAGCACGAGCACGCCCGCTCCCGGCAGCTTGCTGCTCATGGAGCCCACCTGCACGCCGCTCAAAATGCCGCTAGCTACCACCAGCAGGCACACCAGCGACACCGCCGCCGCGGCCCAGCCCCATAGAAACGCTGCCGACGGCTTGCCGGCGCCCTGAACGCCCTTTGCGAACAGCGCCGCCTGCAGCACCGCGCCGGCCGCCGACACCATCAGCGTAAGCGCCGCCGCGAACAGGAACGCCACGAACGCCGAGCCGGTCAAGATCGAGCAAATCACGTCGAGCATGGGCACGCCCGACGCCGAGATGTAGTCGTACGCCAGCCATCCGGCGGCGTCCATCACCGCAAGCCCGATGCGGGCAAGCAGCGCCACCACCAGCGCGATGGCGAACAAGATGGCGTACGGTCGCGCCATCGTGCGCATGGAATCCTTCATTTCCGTCACGCCCCTTCCCTACTTCGCGCCTTGCAATTCGTGCTCCACGGCCGAAGTGCCGCACAGGTACCCGCCGCAAAACGCCAGCCCCACGTCGCCCATGAGCGAGCCCAGGATCGGGTCGCCGATGTAGCTGTTCTCGCCGCACGCGCCGCCGGCGGTGTGCCAGCCGGCGTACAAACCGGGGATGACCAGGCCGTTCGTGCCCACAACCTGCATCTGGTCGTTGATCAGCAGGCCGGCCTTCGTGCCGTACAGGTTGCCGCCGATGCGGCAGCCGTAGAACGGCGGCTTCACGATGGCGTGCAGCCACTCGGGCGGCATGGGGTACATGAAGTCGTCCTCGCCGCGCTCACAGCACTCGTTCCACTTCGCCACCGCGCTTGTGAGCACGCCGGGTGCGAAGCCCAGGTCGGCCTCCAGCTCCTCAAGCGTGTCGCGGCGCTTGAGCACGTCGGCGTCGATGGCGTCCTGCACGCCGTGATGCCAGTCGCGGTAATGCTCGGGAACCTTGTCGATCTGCTCCAGGTCGGGCGTGATGAGCTTGCGGCAATGCTCCTGCGCGAACCCCGCCAGGTGATCTTCGTAATCGGCGTCGAAGACGATGTAGCTGCGATGCCCCGGAGGCGTCATCTGGATGGTGGCCAGGTCGCCCAGGGCGTAGATGGCGTTCGCGCCGTCCTCGGCCACGCGGCTGTCCATATAGCGAAGACGGTTGCCGCAACGGTCGATGGTCAGCCACGGCTGGCGCGAAAGCTGCGTCATGCCGTCGTACAGGAAACGCGCCCACTGGCCGCCTTCGGCCTGCCAGTCAACGCCGCCGTCGAAGCTGGCCGAGCTGTTGAACCCCGACACGTCGGCGCCCGCGCCCAGGCCCATGCGGAAGCACTCGCCCGTTTCGCCGCCCACCAGGTAGCTTGACGCGCAGCCCATGGCCGCCGTGGGGATATACTTCTCCAGCAGCGCCTTGTTGTTGCAGAAGCCGCCGGCCGTCAGGATGACGGCGCCCTTAGCGTGGATGTACACCTCGCGGCCAAAATCCTCGCGCGCCACCAGGCCCACGATGCGCCCCGAATCGTCGCGCACCAGCGCCGTTGCCGGGCACTGGAACTTGTAGCACACGCCGTTTCTCTGGCCGAACGCGAACATGGCGTCGGTAGCGTCCTTCATCTTCAGCACGTGGTGATCGAGTGTGGCGTTCTTCGGCGCCACGTACACCGGCACCTCGCCCAAACGCCAGCGCACGCCGCAGTCGGCCATCCAGTCCAGGCTTTTGCCGCCTTCGCTGGCGATCTTGTAGATGAGCTTTGGGTCGGCCGCGTAATGGTACTCGTCCATGGCCCAATCGGTCAGCGCCTGCGCGTCGAAGGGGTAGCTGGGGAAGGCGAAGTGCTTCTTGTTCTGGCCGGAATACCCGCCCAGGATGCCGCACATGCCCGCGGACTGCGCGTTGCCGCCGTGCAGGCCCAGCGCCTCCACGCAGATGACGTCGGCGCCCAGCTCGGCCGCGCGCGCGGCCGCGTTCAGCCCGCCGCCGCCCGCGCCCACCACGCACACGTCGCACTCGTAGTCCCACGTCTCGGGGACCGCGCGCGGGGCGATGGGCGTGGCGTCGTTTGCCGGGAACGCCGCGGCGTTGTGCTCGCGGTATGTGCCGTCCAAGCCGCTGGCGTTGGTGGCGGCGCTATCGGGCACGGCAACGTTCTTCGAACCGTCGGCCGTCCAATCGCCGATGACGCCCTGCTCCACAGCCAGCGCAGCCGCAGGCATGGCCGCCGTCGCCGCCGTGGTGCCCACTACGGCGCAGGCGGCGCTGAGGAAGCCGCGGCGCGTGATGCCCCGCGCTTCGCTATCGTGCTTGCTCATGTCCTCCCCTTTCGCTAGTTGCCCGACTTCGCCTGGTCGGCGGGCCCATCTGCCGCCTGGGTCAGGGCATCGTCGACGGCCTGCTTCACGCCCACGGTGGTGATGGTGGCCCCGCTGACGGCGTCGATGTCCGAGCCCTGCGCGGCCTCGATCATCTTGGCGAAGGTGCCGTCGCGCACCGCCTCGAACCCGCCGACGCTTTGCGTCTCGCCGTCCTGGGCGGTTTCCAGGCACGTGATGCGGTTGTCATCGACCAGGAGCGTGACGGTCACGTTGCCGGCCATGGCCTTGCCCGTGCCCGTGTACACCCCGTCGCGCAACGGCGTGTCGCACTTCTTGACCGGGGCGATCTGCACCACCGCGTCCCATGGATCGTCGGCGTGCATGGCCAGCTGCTCGGCGCTTGCGGCGTCTTTGGACCCCGAACCCTCGAACGATGCGCCGCAACCCGAAAGCCCCAGCACAAGCGCCGTCACGCCGCAGGCCGCTGCTGTCGTCTTCCTCATGTCGGTCCTTCCTTTCGAAAACCGGCTTGCCGAAACGCGGCAAGCGGATCTGCGCTACTTGGCCGGGCTGCTCCAGCCTTCCGGCACCTCCCAGCTATGGCACGTGTTGCAGTACATGATCGACTGGCCGTGCACGCTGTGGCAGTTGCTGCAATCGATGGCCTCGCCCTGATGCGACCTATGCGGGTTCACGCCCGCCTGACCACCCCAGTTCTCCGTGGCAGCGACCACGTCGTTCCAGTCGTGGCAGCCGGCGGTTACGCACTGCTGTTTGTCCGCGGTGATCAGCTGCGGCGCCAGGCTGCCGTCGGCGTTCGTCTCAAACGCCCCGGAAACCCACGCCGTACCCTCGTTGACCTGGGCCTCAAGCGTAGCCTCATGGCACTGCAGGCACGTGACGCCCTCCTGCTGGTGCGCCACGGCCAGCTGCGCATGGACTGCATCGCCCTCGCCGTAGTAGCCGCCCACGTAATAGTCCATGGGCTCGTGGCAGATGGCATTGCAGAAACTGGGCTGGTTGTGCCACACGTAGAACCCGCCGCCAGCGCACACAAGCACCACGGCCACCACCGCGCACACGATAGGGGCCCGGCGGCGCTTGCCACCCTTCGCCTTTGCCTGTTCGTTCGTCTCCATCACGCCCTCCTTTCACACTTGCATGCTTTTCGTTGCACCTGTGAACGTGATGGCCGCATAATAGCAAGATTTCTCCATCAAATGTTTGACGTTTCTGCAAATGTGTTCATTGACGCCACGTCAACGCGCCCCGTATGCTATGGCCATCGCAAGTACCCGAGGGGAACGGGAAACGCGATGCGCGCCAAGGGGAAAACAAAGCGCACAACTGGGGAAACACCCGCACGCCGCGGACGCGCACCCGGGAACGCAACGCGCACGGCGCGCAGCACGCAGCAAACGCGCACCAAGGGGAGGTGGCACGAATGAGCGACGAAAGGCGGCAGCAGATCGTCGATGCGGCGCGGCAGCTCTACGAGGAGCAGGGCCTGTCCGCCACAACGGTGAAGGACATCAGCGAGCGCTGCGGCGTGGCGCGGTCGCTGTTCTACCACTACTTCCGCAACAAGCAGGAGGTCACCTCCGCCGTCATCGACGATTTCGTGAACGACTACATCGAGTCGCTGCAGTTCTGGAACGAGCACCGCACCCCCGGCGATATTGAGGGCAGCCTGGCGGGCGTGGTCACCGTCATGCGCGTGGGCGTCTTCGAGCACTCCAGCTTCCGCCGCGCGCTCGACACGCACGAGAACGCGTCGCTGTACCTGGAGTTCATCAACCGCGTGGCCGACCGCATGGCAGCCTACTTCGTGGAAACCACCGTGCAGGACTACGCGCAGAACCACCCCGTCGACATCGATCACGTCTACGAGACGTTCTACATACTGATCATGGGCATCTGCGGCTACGTGCGAACGCACCGCGATGCGCCCGACGAGGTGCTGCGCGACATCATCGCGCAGACGCTTCACATGGAGCGCGAAACCAATCGAAAACCGGTGCAAACCGGTTAACGGTCACCAGCCAACAAAGGGAACAACCAGGTAAAACGCCTGGTGGAAAGGGCATCGCAAGCGGCCCCGGGCATTGTGCGCCCGAAATGCCGGATGCGAGAGCGTATCGACTCAAGGGAGGTCATCATGTTGTTCCAAGTCTACGGCGACACCGCCGTCTACCAGTGGATCGGATGGGTGGTGGTTTTTCTGGCCCTCATCGGGTTCAACGAGATCGCGCGACGCACGAAGGCCGGCGGCATCACCTGCTTTTTGGTGATCCCCGCCATCCTGACCGCCTACTTCATCGCCATCTACGCCGGCGCCGCCGCCGGTGCCGACTGGGCGCTGAACAACCCGACGTACCTGTACATGAACAGCTGGTTCCACTACGCGAAGCTCTACGCGGCGACCGCCGGGTGCATCGGCTTCATGATCTTGAAGTACCACTGGGGCAAGCTGGGCAACGCCGACTGGTTCAAGTGCTTCCCGTTCGTGATCGTGGCCATCAACATCCTGATCGCCGTGGTCAGCGACTTCGAGAGCGCCGTGCGCGCGTTCGGCACCACGTGGGTGTCCTCGGAAGGCGTCACCCTGTACGGCGGCTGGCACAACGTGTTCAACGGCATAGCCGGCCTCCTGAACATCTTCGTCATGACCGGCTGGTGGGGCATCTACACATCCAAGAAGAAGCAGGACATGCTGTGGCCCGACATGACGTGGGTGTTCATCATCTCCTACGACATCTGGAACTTCTGCTACACCTACAACTGCCTGCCCACGCACTCCTGGTACTGCGGCCTGGCGCTGCTTCTGGCCCCCACCGTGGCCGGCATGCTGTGGAACAAGGGCGGCTGGATCCAGAACCGCGCCTACACGCTGAGCCTGTGGTGCATGTTCTGCCAGGTGGTACCCATGTTCGCCAACGACTCCATCTTCGCCGTGCAATCGGTGAACAACCCCGACGTGAACCTGGTCGTCAGCGTGCTGGCGCTGGCCGCGAACGTGGCAGCCGTGGGCTACGTGGCCTACCGCGCCAAGAAGCTGGGCGTGAACCCCTACAAGCACGAGGTGTTCGTGGGAACGAAGGACTACGAGAAGGCCATGGCTCGCCGCGAGGACGTGGCTGCATAGGGAACGCGAAGGAGGTCTCGCTAGCGTGACGCGGCGTGGCGAAGGTCGGGAACGACCCTGCGACGCTGCGAAACGCAACGAAACGCACTGCTGCAAGGCATAGCAAGATGAGCAAGTCAAACACCGCTTCGCAAAACGAAAGCAGGCCGGAAGAGCGGATTTCCGGCCTGCTTGTTTGCTCCCGGCCTGCCTCGCAATCCGGGAGCTTACTTGTCATCTCCCAGCCCTACCTGCTTTCTCGGGCAGATTCTACATGCCATGCCGCTGGCGCATCTTGCTTGCGAATGACAGCGAACCAGGAAGGTGGTCGGCCGCAAACGGGCTTATTCCAGCCCTTCGCCACTGTACCTACCAGTTGCCTCGTCGTATCGCAACACGAGGACATGGCCGTTTTCCACGACATTGCCGTCGACATAGTAGTGCGAGGCGCCGTCGTGCCAGATTCCGCGATAGCCGGGTATTCCCGAGATGGTTTCTGTGGCGATGTGCCCGGCGATGACGTCCAGGTCGAAATGCCGGCCCACGTAATCGGGCATCATTGCGGTGAAGAACTCACCGATGCTGCACAGGACCAGCTGCGCACCGCGTCCTCGCGTGAACGCACCTCCGTCCCCTGTTCGCGGCTCAAAGTAGGCACAGGATGCGGGGGCGGCGGGGCGAGCAAGACGCGGCAGCGGCGAGGCAAGCCCCACCGCTGCTTGGGCTACAGTTGCCAGGTTTCGGTTTCCCTTTGCAGGGCCACCATCCGGGCGAATTCGCCGCCGGCGGCTTTCAGTTGCTCGGGCGATCCTTGTTCAGCCACTTGGCCGTCTTTGAGAACCACCACTTTGTCGGCGGCTTCGACCGTGCGCATGCGGTGCGCGATCACGATGACCGTTTTGCCTGCTAGCAGCCTTGAAAGAGCAGATTGCACCTTGGTTTCGTTCTCCACGTCGAGCGATGCCGTCGCCTCGTCGAGCAGCACGATGGGCGCGTTTTTCAACAGCGCGCGGGCAATCGAGATTCGCTGGCGCTCACCGCCGGAAAGCTTGGAACCGTTCTCGCCGATCTTTGTGTCGTACCCTTGCGGCATGCGGCTGACGAACTCGTCGCAGTTCGCGGCGCGCGCGGCGGCCAGCACCTCGGCGTCGGTGGCGTCGCGGCGGCCAAGGCGGATGTTGCCCATCACCGTGTCGTCGAACAGCAGCACGTCCTGGAACACGATGGCGTAATCACGCAGCAGCGTTTCGGGATCCACCGTGGACACGTCGACGTCGCCTACGCGCACCGTGCCGCCCGTGGCGTCCCAGAACCGCGCGGCCAGACGCGCACAGGTGGACTTGCCCGAGCCCGACGGCCCCACAAGCGCCGTCACCTGGCCTTCCCGCGCCGTGAAACTCACGTCGGCCAGCACTCGCTCCCCCGCTCGCCCGTCGTCGCCGGCGCCATAGGAGAACGCCACGTGATCGAACTCGATATCATGACCGGCCGGCGCGAAATCGGCCGTGCCCGAGGCCATGGGCTCCTCCATGATCGAACGCATGCGCGCCGCCGACGTCTCGGAGACGAACAGTTCGCTGACCAGCGCAAGCGCCTGATCGAACGGGGCATAGATGCGCGAGATCACCAGCAAGTACGCGAACATGACCATGAAGTCGATCTGGCCAGCGGCGATAAGGCTTGCGCCCGCAATGAGAGTGGTGGCGATCCCCAAACGCAGGATCGCGTACGCCGTGTTCACCAGCAGGCCGTTGGTCAGCTCGCCCTTCGCGCATTCGCGTTCGGCGGCGTCGATCGTGGCGTTCAGACCCGCCAGGTAGCGCCGCTCCTGGTTGGTGGCGCGGATCTCGCGCACACAGTCGAGCGTCTCCTGGATGCCTTGCGTCACCTTCAGCTTCGCCATCCTATTGCGCTCGAACACCGGCTTCATCGGCTTGCGCGTGGCGAACAACAGGGCAAAAGCCACCGGAACGCTCCAAAACGCGGCAATCGACAGTTGCCAGCAGAAGAACAGCGATCCCACGAACACGATGGATGTCGAGATCACGGCGCCCCACAGCTCACCGAGCACATGGCTGTAGGCGTGCTCCATCACCTGCACATCGCCCATGATGGTTTCGGTCAAATCCGCCAAGTCGCGCCGCCCGAAGAACGAAAGCGGCAGTTTGCGGAGGCGCTCGGCGATCTCGATGCGCTGATTGCCGCATTCCTCGTAGAAAATGCAGTAGGAGTAGTAGTACTGCTGCCAATTCGACAGCAGCAGCGCCACGAAGAACACAGCAAGGCCAATGGCAAACGGCACCGCGCCCGGCAGGTCGGCGCCTTCGGTCAGGTGCTTCACGAACCCGTCCATCACCTGGAACAGAAACGCCATGCCGGCCATGGTGACCAGGTTCGTGACGCACGTCCAGAACACGCCGCGCTTCACGCCGGACATGCCCTTGTCGGAAAGGAAGTACTTTTTCTTAAACGAGGCGAACATCATGCCTCACCTCCCTTCATGGCGGCCGCTTCCGTCTGCGCACCTGCGATTTTCCAGCTTGCGGCCTGCTCGTAGTCGGCCCACATGGAGGCGTACAGCCCGCCCGCTTCGACCAGCTCGGCGTGCGTGCCGCGCTCGGCCACGCGGCCTTGGTCGAGCACTACGATCTGATCGGCTCCCACCACCGTCGAGAGCCGGTGGGCGATCATGATCACCGTGCGGTTCTCGGCCAGCTTCGCGAACGCGCGCTGAATCAGAGCCTCGTTCTCGGGGTCGGCGAACGCCGTGGCCTCGTCGAGCACCACGATAGGCGCGTCCTTAAGGATCGCGCGCGCAAGGGCGACGCGCTGCACCTCGCCACCCGACAGGTACGCCCCGCCGGCGCCCAGGTGCGTGTCGAGGCCCTGCGGCAGCTTCGCCACGATGTCGTCGCATTGCGCGGCGCGCAGCGCGGCCAGCACCTGCTCGCGCGTGGCATCGGGCCTGGCTGCGCGCACGTTTTCCTCGAGTGTGCCGCTGAACAGCCGGTTGGTTTGGAAGACGAACGCGATCTTGTCCATAAGCTCATGCGGGTCGGTATCGCGCACGTCCACGCCGCCGACGAGCACACGCCCGGTGGTTGCGTCCCAGAAGCGCGGGACCAGGCTTGCGCACGTCGACTTGCCGCCGCCCGACGGCCCCACGAGTGCAAAGGTCGTGCCGGCGGGGACCTCGAAACTCACGTCGTCAAGCGCGTTGGTTTCGGTGCCCTCATAGGCGAACGATACGTGCTCGAACCGCACGTCGCCGCCCTCGATAGGTTGCGGGTTCGCGGGGGTTTCGAGCGGCTTCGCCTCCAAGATCGCGCGCACGCGGCCGAGGGAATCGCCAGCCATCTGCGACGCTTCGCTCATGAACATGAGCTTCGCCATGGCCGTGGGGATGACCGCCGAGAAGATGGCGTAGAAGGCGAAGTCGGCCACGAAGCGCGGGAAATCTGCTTCGCCCGGCGCCAGGATGAGCGCCACAGGAAGCAGGAACACCACCAGGCCGTTGAGCACCGACAGCTGAAAGACCTGCGGCTTTCGGCAGAACGTGCCCGCGTAATCCTGCGCCATGCGCGCGTAGTCGGCGATGGCGTCGTGGAATGCCTTGAAGGAGTACACTGTTTGCTGGAACACCTTCACCACGGGGATGCCGCGTACATACTCGGTGCCGGTTTCGTTCATGCGCACAAGCGCGCCCATGTAGCTTTTCATGAACTCCATGCCCTTGCCGGACATCATGGTCATGAGGCAGCAGATCGAAATCACGATCGGGACCAGACACGCAAGGCCAAGGCGCCAATCGAAGGCGAACAGCAGCGCGAACATGCCGACTACCATGGCGATCGAACCCGCCGCATCGGGCAACACGTGCGCGAGCAGCGATTCGGTGCTGGCAGCGCAGCCGTCGATCACGCGGCGCAGCTCGCCGGTTGCGTGCGTGTCGAAATAACCGAGCGGCAGGCGCATGAGGTGCTCGGTGGTTTGCTTGCGCATGTTCGACGCCGTGCGGAACGCCGCCAGATGCGTGCACATGAGCGCGAGGAAGTAGGCCGCGATCGAAGCGATCGCGCCGCCGATAGCCCACCAGCCGTACGCGGCGATCCCTTGCGCAGCCTGCCAATTCGGTGCGACTTCGATGAGATCGCGCGCGACAAGCCAGATGCACACGTAGGGCACGAAGCCAAGCAGCTGCGATACGGCGCTGAGCGCCAAGCCGACGTATGTGAGCGGTTTTCTGCCGCCCGCGAAGTCGAGGAGCTGGGCGATGTCGTTGCGTTTGGGGGCGGGTGTTGCCGGCGGGTCGGCTGCGGCGTTGGCGGCTATCGCGCCGACTGCAGAGGGCGCGTCGCCGGCGGCGTCGCGAGGTGCCGCGGCGGCGGGCTGAGCGGCTGCCTCTACGCCGGCGCCTTCGCGAGATGCCGAGCGGGGTGTTTCTTCGGCCATGGTCATTCCTTCCCTATTCGGGGTTTTTGCGCGGCGCGTTTGAGCGTATGCCGGCGCGAAATGCCCCTTGCTAGTTACCTTCGCGTAACCTATCATGCAAGGAAACCTTGGCAAACATTTCTGCCGAGCGTGTGAACGAAATCGTAACAACAGGAGACGAATCCGAATGACCGATGCTTCCGCCTACAACGCCATCCCACGCGCGATTCGCTCGCTTTACGAGCCGCAGCTCGAGCAGTTCGGGATCATCGTTCGCCGCAACGGCGAGGGCTGGTCGGGCACGGGTCGGAGCACGTGGGGCCGCGGGTCGATCTGGGGTATGCCCGTCGGGGATTTCTGCATCGCGTTCAGCCACGAGGTGTATATGGAACACGATATGGCGCTGGTCGAGTCGCCCGAGAGCGCGTATGCGTGCGTGTGCATGGTGTCGGAGGATTCCAAGGCCACCATGCCGCGGATGATCGACCGGCCGCGGGCGCTACTCGACGGGTCTCTGTACTCGTTTGTGCAGCCCGCGGGCTCGTTTTCCGGCACGCTGCACCGAGGCGGCCTCTATTCGTCGCGCTGCATCTGCTTTCTGCCGCAATACTTCGAGGAGCTCGATCGGCGCTGGCCAGGTGCGTTCTCGAGCATGTTCGAGCGGTTCGGAGGCACGTGGGACGAGGTGCAATCGCGCATCATCATGTCGGCGCTGCTAGGGACCGGGCCGCAATACCGGCCAGGTTCGGCGCTGCTCATCCAGGCGCGCATCGAGCAGATGGTGGCGGCGTTGGCCGAATCATGCGCCGGCGATGACGCTGCGCGTTGCGACGCTTCGACGCGCGAACGGTCAGGGCTTGCCCTTGAGGCGCAAGCCGCCATCGAGCGCATGCTCGACGAGGGGCGCGCGCCCGGCCTGGACGAACTTGCGAGCATGCTGTTCGTGAGCCGATCTCACCTATGCGCGGCGTTCTCGCGCGAGATGGGGCAAAGCGTTGGGCGATACGCCAAAGCGCGCCGGATCGAGCGCGCAAAGGTCCTGCTTGCAAGCGGCGATTCAGTCGCGTACGTGGCCGCACGCCTGGGTTGGCCGCGACCCTCGGCGTTCTCGCAAGCGTTCAAGCAAGCAACCGGGACCTCCCCAACCGAATGGCGTGATGCGCACGAGGGGTAGCTGGAAGGCGGAACGGACGGAAGAGGCCCGCGAGCAGGGTGTTCGCAAGCAGCCGCGCCCGGAGCCTCTCGCGGACGTTCAGCCGACCCCGTTCGTGAAGGCGGGCTCATCGTGCTTCGCAAGCGCTCCGCGCGAACGCGTGAACGCACCTCCGCCCCCTGTTCAGCCATCCCCTGTTCGCATGTCAGCCTGCAACGGTTTGCACCCATTCCACTAGCGGCTCGAAGTCCCATGCGCCATCGGCGGTGCCGCCGAATCTAGCAACCACGGCGGAGTGTATCGCCAGGGCCTCGTCTTTGGTGATGGGTCGGAAGCTCATTTTGCAAGCTCCTCGAACACATCAGCGTACTCGTCCATGAAGTCGATGGCCACATCTACAGCCGATGCTTCCGCCTTGGGCGGCTGGATTACAACCCTACGGAAGGACTTCAGGGCCATCGCCCTTGCATGGAGTGTCGCAATTGTAGGTTATTTCCCTACAATTGCGACATCTTACGACATCCCGCTTGCGTTCCATCCCACTCGTGTCGCCCTAAGCGCGTCCAATCACCGTGCCGGCCCCCTTCTTGCTGGCGATTTTGTGTGGTCGGGCGGTAGGCCGCCGCGCCGCGTTACCATAAACACCCTCTTGCGGCTAGGCATGCCGTACAATCCGAAGACACACAACGCTCCATCCGGGGAAACGGCCCGGCTGGGGTTTTGTTGTCTCCGGTGCCCGGCTGGGCGCGCTGCAAGGGTTTTGAAACCGACCATCCCGACGCGAAACGAAGGCCATGCAGCGAGACAAGATCAAGCCCATATTATTCAGCATCATCAAGCACTCCAGCAAAGAGGAGCTGCGCCGCCAGATCCCGAAGGACATCGTCTCGGGCGTGGTGGTGGCCGTGGTGGCGCTGCCGCTTTCCATCGCACTGGCCATCGCGTCGGGCGTAGGCCCTGAGCAGGGACTTTACACCGCCATCGTCGCGGGCTTCCTGATCGCGTTCTTGGGCGGCAGCCGCGTACAGATCTCCGGCCCCACGGCCGCCTTCGCCACCATCGTCGCGGGCATCGTGGCCACCGACGGCATGGAGGGCCTGGTGGCGGCCACCATCATAGCCGGCGTGATGCTCGTGCTCATGGGCCTGCTGAAGCTCGGCACGCTCATCCGCTTCGTTCCCTACACGATCACCACCGGCTTCACCGCGGGTATCGCGGTGACCATCGTGATCGGGCAGAGCAAGGACCTGCTGGGGCTGACGTACCCCGCCGGCACCACCACCGTCGACACCACCGACAAGCTGGGCGCTCTGGCGGCCAACATCTCCACGGTGAACTGGCAGGCCGTGCTGGTGGGCGTGGTGTGCCTTGCCATCTTGATGCTGTGGCCGAAGGTGTCCAAGCGCATCCCCGGCTCGCTGGTTGCCGTTATCGTGGGCGCCGCCATGGTGCCTGCGTTCGGCCTGCAGGTCAACACCATCGGCGACCTGTACACCATCGAGGCGGGCCTGCCCACGCTGCAATTCCCCCAGCTCAGCCTGGACCTGTTCCGCGACGAGCTTGCCAACGGCATCACCATCGCCATCCTTGCGGCCATCGAGTCGCTGCTGTCGTGCGTGGTCGCCGACTCCATGATCTCGGGCCACCACCGCTGCAACACGGAGCTGGTGGCGCAGGGCGTGGGCAACATGGGCTCGGTGCTGTTCGGCGGCATCCCCGCCACGGGCGCCATCGCGCGTACCGCCGCCAACGTGAAAAGCGGCGGCCGCACGCCCATCGCCGGCATGGTGCATGCCGCGGTGCTGCTGCTGGTGCTGGTGTTCCTGATGCCCTACGCTGCGCTCATCCCCATGCCCACCATCGCCGCTATTCTGCTGCAGGTCGCCTACAACATGTCGGGTTGGCGCAATTTCGCCCACCTTTGCGCCACCGCATCGCGCGGCGCCGTGGCCACGCTGCTGCTGACGTTCACGCTGACCATCGTGTTCGACCTAGTCACCGCCATTGCCGTGGGCATGCTCATCACGGTGGTGCTGTTCATGAAGATGGTCTCCGAGGAGACCGAGGTGAAGGGCTGGACGTACTTCTGCGACAAGGACTCCGAAGTCACGCACCTGCGCGAGCTGCCCAAGAGCGTTCGCGTGTACGAGATCAACGGCCCGATGTTCTTCGGCATGACCGACCGCATTTCCGACATCTCGGTGAAGGACTTTACGAAGTACCTGATCATCCGCATGCGCGGCGTGCCCTCGCTGGACGCCACGGGCATGAACGCGCTGGAGAACCTGTACGAGTACTGTGCGGAAAACGGCGTGCAGCTGATCTTCAGCCACGCAAACGAGCAGCCCATGAGAACCATGCGCCGAGCCGGCTTCGTCGACCTGGTGGGCGAGGACCGCTTCCGCCCGAACATCGACGACGCTATCGCCTACGCTCGCACCCAGCTCGAGCAAGAGGAGAAAGCGGCGTAAGGCGACCGCCAGGGATGATGGGCTCGCTGGCCCGACGGCCCCGTGAGCAGGAGACGGAGGTGTGTCCATGTAGGGAGCCCGCCAGCCTTCGCGGGCCCGCTGGCCTCGAAAACCTGCAAAGAACCTAAGAAAACGCAGATGCGCCCGCGGAATTCCGCGGGCGCATCTGCGTTCCAGTAGGGTTAGTCCCATTTGCTGCCAAAAAACGCGTGAGTGCGTGTTCTTGGGCTTGCGCAGGGCATCCAGGGGCTCACTATTGCGAATGTATCCTGATAGAAAGGCGTGAATCCGCGCATTTCAGCGCGTTGGAAGCAGATTATGCACAGGACGACCAGTAGCGTCCTCGCGTTTACACGCACTCGCGCAATTTTTGGTAGCAACTCCCCGAACCCCCTACCAAATCTGGGCGACACATAGGGAAATAGGAACGCCCCACGGGCGGGCCAAACGAACTAACAGCTGCCAGCCATTCGTTTCGGTTATTACTCCAAAAACTGGACTTCGCCGGTGTCGGTTCGGTATAGGGCGCCTATTACCCGCAGGCCGTGTTCGGCTTCGTCGGTTCGGACTTTACGGCTTTCCTCGATGCGTCGCACGCTGTGCGCCACGTTGGCCAGGCAGGCTGCGGCTTCGTCGGTTTCGTCGCCGATGGCGTCGGCTATCTCGTCGGTGATGAACTTCACCGTTCCATAAGGCTCGTGGTACATGGCGGCGTCGACGGCGCCGCAGCCCGTGTGGCCCAAAACCACCACCAGGTTGCAGCCCAAGTGGTCTTCGGCGTACTCGATGCTGCCCAGCTGATGTTTGTCAACCACGTTGCCGGCTACGCGGATGACGAACAGGTCGCCGATACCCGCTGAGAAGATGGCCTCGGGAATCACACGCGAGTCCGAGCACGCCAGCACGATGGCGTACGGGCGCTGGCCTTCGCGAAACGTCGACTGGCGCAGCTCCGGCGACACATCGCCCTGCGCTTGGCTCGCGTTCAGATAGCGGGCATTTCCCTGGCGCAGGCGCTCAAGCGCCTTATCTACCGTAAGGTTGCAGGTTTCGTGGCTCATGGCGACCTCCCCTTTCGTTATGTTCACGCTCAGCTTACCGCGGTGGGTGAGCTTATCGGAGCAGCTTTGGCTGGGCTTTTCGGCAAGCAAGCTATAAAGCCGAGTCGATTCGAGCAATCAGCTCGTTTGCCCATTGAACCGCATCGTCGACGTTTTCAATCACGGGCAAACCATCGGAAAGGCTCTCGTACAAATCGCTCCACCCATCTTGCTTGATAACCACCGGCGGCCACGATTGCGCCTTTCTATACGCGAACAATCTTTCGCAAGTCTTTCTTGTGGCGGAAAGATCGACGTCAGCCCTGCCGATAATCAGCTGGAGGTCGATGAGATCACGAGCTCTGTCGCCCGGTCCCGACGCTGCATGAAGCTTCTGGGCGATTTGGTGATCAAGAGGCATCAGCGGAGCCTTGCCCGGTGATGGAAAGCCCATCGCTTCAAAGAGCCTACCCGCATCGAGCAGCTCAGCCCAATCGATGATTTCGGCGTCACCTATTTCGTTATGGCCCACCTCGAGAGGAACAGTGCACCAGGGTTTTCCCAGGTAGTCGAGCTTCACATCATAGGGTTGCATTACATATTGCAAAGGGACCCCTTCGGGAGAGGCGGGTTCTCTTGGAGTTACCCGGCCAGAGAAGCCTTCCCATCCAGTTCGAAGATTCGAGTCAAGTTGGGCAGCGTAGCGCATCGGATCTAAAGCCGTGGCGGTATCGAGATCGGTAGTAAACCTCGTCTCAGCATCGCCGAAACGCATCTTGAGCGCGCTGCCGCCCTTGACGACTCCATCGGGGAGCATACTCGCTACAATTGCATTGGCCATCACCGTGCGCGCCTGCATGAAGCCTTGCGGAGTATTTCCGCTGAGCCTTCTTATTGCATCGTCAAGGTGGCGCATGCTGTTGGGCTTCTTCATAGCGACAGCTCCTTTTCTATTCGATTTGCCTCATCTTGCGTGATGTAGCCTTCCTCGAGGGCTTTGCGCAGGGCTTTGCCGGCACGTAAAGGCCCCATAGTCTGCGCCGCGGCTTCAATGGCATCCGGGATGGGCTGGCACGCTATTCCTTCGAGGTACACGGGGCATGTTCCCGTCACGTGCTTCATGGTCACACCTGGCCCCAAATCGCGTCGGCAACGTTTTGGGGACGCCAGTCGCATCTTCGTAGGATCGGTGGGGGCAAGCCCCAGCAGCGCCACGACGGATTCGCCGTAGAGAAACGCGTCTTCGCCTGCAGCCTTCACGGCAATGGCGTAGGGAGCTTGCGGCTGAGAGGGCCAAATAGGCATACGATATACGCCACGCGCCACCCTGACAAGCTTGCCCAGTTTTTCCTGCTGCACCATTTCCGCTCTTGACATGCCGAGATCCGCTGCCTCCGCTGAGGTTATCAGCCCAAAATCATCGACGGCTTCGTATATGAGATCAATTTTTGCCATGTCGGTAGTATAGCGTATCTACTATACTTTTGACATTTCAAATATATAGAATACTGCTAGTGAAGCTGGATTGGGTTTATTGCTTCGTAAATCGAACCTCGCCAGTGTCGGTTTGGTAGAGAGCGCCTACTCCACCCGCAGGCCATGCTCTGCGTCATCGGTCCGGGCTTTGCGGCTTTCCTCGACGCAGCGCAACTCAGCATACCGCGGTGCGCAAACCTGAACGCATTTCTGCCGACAAGCTGCAGAACCTTAGCGGTTACAATAGGGCAAACCTAGGGGGAAAGGAACTGCCATGTCGAAACAGGCGATTTTGGAACTTGACCACAATGCGTGCAAAACGCAGGCGATGGCGTATCTCGAGCAGGGCTTCAATTGTGCGCAGGCGGTCGCTTGCACGCTGGCGCCGGCGATCGGGCTTGACGTTGACCAGACGTTTCGCATGATGGAGGGCTTCGGCGGCGGCATAGGCGGCTATACCGAGACCTGCGGCGCGGTATCGGGCGCCGTCATGGCGGCCGGATGGGTCAAAAGCGCCGGTAGCGAAAACCCCGTCAGCAAGATGGAAACGTACCAGCTGGCCGACCAGATGTGCGCGCGATTCAAGGCGCAAAACGGCACCACCATCTGCTCGGAGCTCAAGGGCATCGGCAACCCTGCGGGGCCGCTTCGCTCCTGCCCCGGCTGCATCCAAGACGCCATGGACATCGCCATCGATGTTCTTCAGGCGGACGCGCGCGCTGGCGAGTAGCTTCACCGGGACGTTGCGCTATAGTTGACCGCGTCATACAACTTACGCGTAGAAAGCATCCCATGTCCCGCATCAAAATCCTTGCGCCCGGCATTGCCGTAAGCGCCCTTATCGCCGTCGTTTGCTGGTTTCTCGGCCAGGCGGTGCCGCTGGTGGGCGGCGCCGTGTTCGCCATTTTGCTGGGCATGGTCATCGGCACGTTCTGGAAGGAGAAGGGCGCGGCAGGGCCGGGCATAAAGTTCGCATCGAAGAAGATCCTGCAAACCGCCGTGGTGCTGCTGGGCTTCGGATTGCCGCTAACGCAGTTGGCCCAGGTGGGAGCCATGTCGCTGCCCGTCATCCTGTCCACCATCTCCGCGTCGCTGATCACCGCGGCGGTGCTGTGCCGCGTGATGCACGTGCCCGGGCGCACCGCCACGCTCATCGGCGTGGGGTCCTCGATCTGCGGCGGCTCGGCCATCGCGGCCACCGCACCGGTCATCAAGGCCGACGATCAGGAAGTGGCGCACGCCATTTCGGTGGTGTTCCTGTTCAACGTGCTGGCGGCGCTCATCTTCCCCACCTTGGGCGACGTTATAGGTTTGAGCAATAACGGCTTCGGGCTGTTCGCGGGCACCGCGGTCAACGACACGTCGTCGGTGACCGCCGCCGCTGCCGTGTGGGACGGCATGCACCCTGGCGCGAACGCTCTCGATTACGCCACCATCGTCAAGCTCACGCGCACGCTCGCCATCATCCCCATCACGTTCGCGCTGGCGCTGTGGGTTTCCGCGCGCAAACGCAAGCAGGCAGCGCAAAACGGCGCGGATACGACTTCTACCAGCGGTTTCAGCTTGAAACGCGCGCTGCCCACGTTCATCGTGCTGTTCGTGTGCGCCTCCCTGATGGCCACGGGCGCCAGCGCCGCGAACATCGATCCGGCCGTTTTCGCGCCGCTCAAAACGCTCAGCAAGTTCTTCATCGTGGTGGCCATGGCCGCCATCGGCCTGAACACCGACGTGGTGGGCCTGGTGAAGTCGGGCGCAAAACCCATCGTGCTGGGCGCGGCATGCTGGGTGGCCATCGCGTGCACGAGCCTGGCGGCGCAGCACGCGTTGGGACTCTGGTAGCGGAATAGCAAGCTTTATAGCGAAGAAAGGGTCGATATGCTGACCATCGGATGCCATCTGTCAACGTCGAAGGGCTTTCTGGCCATGGGCGAAACCGCGCTTTCCATCGGCGCGAACACGTTCGCGTTCTTCACGCGAAACCCGCGCGGGGGCAAGGCGAAGGCCATCGACCCCGCCGACGCGGCGGCGCTGCGCGCGCTGATGGCCGAGCACAACTTCGGCCCCCTGGTGGCGCACGCCCCCTACACGCTCAACCCCTGCTCGGACAAGCCACACGCCCGCGAGTTCGCACTGGAATGCATGGCAGACGACCTGGTGCGCATGGAATCCGTGCCCGGCAACTACTACAACTTCCACCCGGGAAGCCACGTGAAGCAAGGCACGGAAGCGGGCATCGAGCTGATATCAGGCCTGCTCAACCAGGTGCTGCGCCTCGAGCAGACCACCACGGTGCTACTGGAGGCCATGGCAGGCAAGGGCACGGAAGTCGGCCGCACGTTCGAGGAGTTGGCCGCCATCATCGACCGTGTGGAGCTCGCCGATCACATGGGCGTGTGCCTGGACACGTGCCACATCCACGACGGCGGCTACGACATCGTGAACGACCTGGACGGCGTGCTCGAGGAATTCGACCGCGTGATCGGCCTTGAGCGCCTGCGCGCCGTGCACATCAACGACTCGAAGAACCCCTGCGGAGCGCACAAGGACCGCCACGAATGCATCGGCCAAGGCTTCATCGGCGTCGACGCGTTCCAGCGCATCGTCACGCACCCGGCGCTTCGCGACCTGCCCTTCATCCTGGAAACCCCCAACGAGCTGCCCGGCTACGCAGCCGAGATCAAGCTTTTGCGCGAGCTGGCAGAAAGGGAGTAAACAGCGAAAAGGCCGCTGGCGCAGGACGCGTTGGTACCCGGACAGCACACAAGGAGAATAGGGAAGGCGACACGCCTTCGCCTTCCCTATTCTCCGCCCTCCACTCCCCCTCTTCCCATGCGGCAGCTCACCCGACAACCGTTGAGCACGCAAACCGACAAATACCCGCGGCAAACATTGCGATTCTTTTTGCCAGCTTCCCCTTCCCCGCCCCTTTCTTCGTAATATATTCCCAGGTCAGCTAGGTTATCGTTTTGCCCGATAACAATCCATCGATAAATATCCTAGTAACCTGCGTTGAATACCGGGCAATTCGGTGTTTCAATACGAACAGCAAAACCACGGCAGGCAAGGCGCCCGCCGGCACTACGCAATAGCAAGGAGCACCGCATCATGGCAAAGAAGAACATCCCGTACGACCAGAAGTACTACGATCCCGAAATCGAGTGCATGCCGCGCCCCGAGCTTGAGCAGCTGCAGCTTGAGCGCCTGCAGACCATGGTGCAGTACGCTTACGACAACACCGTCTACTACAAGCGCAGCTTCGACGCCGCCGGCGTGAAGCCCTCCGACATCAAAACGCTTGACGACCTGGCGAAGTTCCCCTTCATCAACAAGCAGACCGAGCGCGAAACCCAGCACGTGGGCAGCTTCTTCGGCGAGCTGTGCAGCGTGCCCGAGGAGGACGTCGTGTTCATGGCCACCTCCTCCGGCTCCACCGGCGTGCCCACGGTCAGCCCCTTCACACAGGAGGACTTCGACCTGTGGCAGGACACCGAGGCCCGTCTGTTCTGGCAGGCCGGCATGCGTCCCAACGACCGTTACGTCCACGGCCTGAACTTCGCCCTGTACGTCGGCGGCCCCGACGTCATCGGCGCGCAGCGTCTGGGCGCACTGGCCATCTGGGCCGGCGCCATCCCCTCCGACCGCCTGATCTTCGTGCTGAAGCAGTACCAGCCCACCATCATCTGGACCAGTCCCTCCTACGCCTGGACCCTGGGTCAGAAGATTAAGGAGAAGGGCCTCGACCCGCGCAACGACTTCAGCATCCGCACCATCATCGTCGCAGGTGAGCCGGGCGGTTCCATCGAATCCACGCGCGAGAGCATCGAGGAGCTGTGGGGCGCGAACGTGGTCGACTTCTTCGGCCTGTCCGACATCTACGGCGCCTGCGCGGCCATGTGCGAGGCGAAGGACGGCCTGCATATCGTGGAGGACCAGATCCTCGTTGAGACCGTCGACCCGGTCACCGGCGAGGTGCTCGAGCCCGGCAGCACCGGCGAGCTCACCTACACCACGCTCATGAAGAAGGCCCGCCCGATGATCCGCTTCCGCACCGGCGACATCGGCTACGTTTCCACCGAGAAGTGCAGCTGCGGCCGTACCCACGCCCGCATCCACGTAACCGGCCGCAAGGACGAGATGTTCATCGTGGGCGCCGTGAACGTGTTCCCCTCCGACGTCGAATACGTCGTGCGCAAGGAGCCGGGCCTGACCGGCGAGTACTCCATCCGCGTGTACGACGAGAACTTCACCACCCGCTACGAGGTGTCCGTCGAGCGCGCCTTTGACAGCGACGAACCCTACGACCAGGTGTCCAAGCGCGTCGAGGCTGCGCTGAAGGCCCACACGGGCGTGCGTCCGGCCAAGGTCATCGTGTTCGACGCCGACAAGCTGGGCACCTCCAGCGAGCACAAGGCGAAGCGCTTCGTCGACGAGCGCGACGGCGCGAAGTAAGCGGCAGCGCAAAACTCCCTGATTTACATCGGCCGCTTCCCGCGGCGGGTTTTGCGGGAAGCGGCATTAAGCGAAAGGATCTTCCCATGGCATACGATTTCTCCGTTTCCGGGCAGCATTACCTGTTCAATGTCCAGACGTTTGCGCACACGGTGCTGGCGCTGGGCGGCGACTCCTACAATTACGCGTTCCGCGATCGCACCACGCAGGGCGTCATCGACGACGTCGCGTCGGGCGAAAGCGAGCTGGGCGTAGTGTTCGAGACCTCCGCGACCGCCGCGGACCTTGACGCCGCCTTCGACGCCGCCGGTCTTGAGTTCGTGCAGCTTGCCGAGTCCGCCCCGCGCGTGGCGCTGCCGGCCAGCCACCCGCTGGTCAACGCGTCCAGCTTAACGCTCGAGCAGCTTGCCGATTACCCCTACATCTACTTTGACCAGGGCAAAGACGCTCCGGCAGCCTTCTTCGAGGAGGCGCTGGGCGACCAGCCGCGCGCCAAGTCCATCGCCACCACCGACCGCGCCAGCCTCTCCGAGCTGATCGTGGCGCTCAACGGCTACACGGTCACCTCCGGCATCCTGGTGGGCATCTCCGACGGTGCGCAGCTGCGCACGGTTCCGCTTGACGCGGACGTCACGCTGCGACTGGGCTACCTGAAGAAGAAGGGCGCGCAGCCCGACGGCACCGCGGCGCGCTTCGTGGCAACGCTCGAGAAGAACTTGGAGCGTTACGCCAAATTCTAGGAAACGCGGTTTTGCGACCTTGAAGGGGACGAGTGCACTCGTCCCCTTTTCGGCGTCTGGCGGGCCGGCGCCGGGTCCGCCAGACGTTTGGCAAAAGCCTGGCGTATGATGGAACGGCGTATACAAGACGGGAAAAGGTTTCATATGATAGAAGTGCTTTGGCATGGCCGCGGCGGGCAGGGGGCCTTCACCGCCGCTCGGCTTCTGGGCGCGGCGGCGTCGCTTGACGGCAAGCGGCACGCGCTTGCGTTCCCCTCGTTCGGCCCCGAGCGACGCGGCGCACCAATGCGCGCGTTCACCAAGATCGATACGGTGCAAGTCGGTGACCGAAGCGCCGTTGCGAAGGCGGATTTCGTGATTTACCTGGACGGAACGCTGCTGGCGCCTGGCTGGGAGCGCGAGCTGAAGCCGGGCGGCATCTGCCTGGTGAACACCGCCGACGCGCTGGACGACCCGCGCTTGCTGGCCATCGACGCGGACGGCCTGGCCACCGAGCTTCTGGGCCGGCCCATCCCCAACACGGTGTTTTTGGGCGCTTTGGCGCAGCTTGCCGATTGCGTGGACCGCGAAAGCGTGGAGGAGGCCATCCGCCAATACATGCCCGTGAAGCTGCACGAAGCCAACATCAAGGTGGTCGAGCGCGCCATCGCGCTGGTTCAGCAGGCCGAGGTTGTCGGATATGCGGAGGCTACCGACGGAGAGTCCGCATATCCGACTGCTGATGAGTCGGAAACGGTAACCGGTCTACACCGGTCGGCGCACTCTACCGCAACGCATATGCCGCAGCTGTTCGCCACCGTTCCCAAGCCTTCCGCCTACGCCGACACCACCTGCTACACGGCGGGTTACCTGACGCAGGTCAACGCGGGCTGGCGCAACGTCCGCCCGGTGCTCGACGCGGACGCGTGCACGGGCTGCCTGCAGTGCTACCTGTACTGCCCGGACGGCGCCATCTTCAAGGTTGCCAGCCAGAACAAGGCGGGCGTTTCGGTGGATATCGACCTTGATTTCTGCAAAGGCTGCGGGGTTTGCGCCGCCGCCTGCAAGTTCGACGCGCTTTCCATGGCGCCCGAAACGAACGCGAAGGAGGCGTGATGCGCATGAAGCGTTTTCTATCCGGTGACGAGGCGTTCGCCGAGGGCGTGCGCCTGGCGCGGCCGCAGGTGATCTCGGCCTACCCCATCACGCCGCAGACCGTCGTGGTCGAGCGACTTTCCGAGATGGTCGAGGAAGGCCAGCTGGCGGCCGAGTACGTGCACGTCGAAAGCGAGCATTCGGCCCTGTCATGCGCCATCGGCGCGTCGGCCACGGGCGCGCGCACGTTCACGGCCACGTCGAGCCAGGGCCTGCTGTACATGGCCGAGTGCCTGACCTACGCCGCGGGCGGCCGCTTCCCCATCGTCATGATGAACGCGAACCGCGCCACCGCGCTACCCTGGAACATCTACGGCGACCAGCGCGACAGCCTGGCGCTTCTGGACCACGGCTGGGTGCAGGCGTACGCGCAGGACAACCAGGAGGCGCTTGACCTGGCACTCATGGCCTACGCCGTAGCCGGGGACCCTGAGGTCCGCACGCCGTTCATGGTGAACTTGGACGGTTTTGCGCTCACGCATACCTACGAAAGCGTGGACATCCCCTCCCAGGAGCAGGCCGACGCGTTCCTGCCGCCCTATGACGGCGCGGGCAACCGCTTCGACTTCGCAAACCCCGTCAACATCGGCTACTCGGCGGGCCCGGAGTTCAACCGCTACTTCAAGCACTCCGCGCACAAGGGCATGCTGTCGGCCGCCGACGCCGTCGAGCGCGCGGAAGCGCGCTTCGCCGAGGTGTTCGGCAGGAGCTACCCGGGCCCGATCGAGGCCGTGGACTGCGACGATGCCGACATCGTGCTGATCACGCTGGGCTCCATCGCAGGCCTGGCGCGCGAGCGCGTGGCGCAGCTGCGTGCGCAGGGCGTGAAGGCGGGCCTGGTGCGCATCCGCTACATGCGCCCGTTCCCCGCACAGCAGATCGCTGCAGCCCTGGCGAACGCGGCAGCCGTCGGCGTGCTGGAGAAGGACGTCAGCTTCGGCGCGGAAGGCACGGTCATGACCAACGTGTGCTCCGCACTACAGCAGGCGGGCAACGCCGTGCCGGTGGTGAACTTCGTGGGCGGCCTGGGCGGCGACGATATCTCGCAAGCCCAGATGAGGGGCATGTTCGAGGTGCTTTTCCAAATCGCCGCGGGGCGCATCGCGCCCGAGGATTGCCCGCGCGTGGGCTTTTTGGGCGTCGACTCCGTGGCCGACGAGTTCGGGAACCCCTGCTGCGAAGACTGCGGCGACGCCGTTGCCGGCGGCGCCCCTGAAAGCGTGCGCGACGGTGCGTGCGCAACCGATGCGGAAGGAGGCCGATAGCCATGGCTTTGAACGCGAAGACCCTGCCCGATGACGAGTTCTTCTTCGGGCACAAGGCCTGCGCCGGATGCGGCGGATCGCTTGCCGTTCGCGCAGCGCTCAAGGTGCTCGGCCCGAACGCGGTGGCTGCGCTGCCGGCGGGCTGCATGAGCGCCGTGGGATTCAACTTCCCGCAGCTTTCGTTTGCAAACAACGCGATGATCACGCCTTTTGCGGCGACTGCAAGCGTGCTCACCGGTATCGAGGCAGGTTTGCGGGCGCAGGGCATCAAGCCCGATGACTGCACCGTGGTGGGTTTCGCCGGCGACGGCGGCACCGCCGACATCGGCCTGCAGGCGCTCTCGGGCGCCATCGACCGCAACGACGACGTGCTCTACATCTGCTACGACAACGAGGCGTACATGAACACGGGCATCCAGAAGAGTTCGCTGACGCCCTTCGGCGCGAAGACCACCACCACGCCGGCCGGGCGCAACGCGCACGGGTGCCTGACGCAGAAGAAGAACGTGTTCGAGATCGTGGCCGCGCACGGCATCCCCTATGCGGCCACCGCCAGCGTGGGGTATCTGCCCGACTTCCTGCGCAAGCTGGAACGCGCCCGCGACATCCGCGGCACGCGCTTCATTCATGTGATCGCGCCCTGTCCGACCGGCTGGGGCTGCCCCGAGGCCGATATGGTGGACGTGGCGCGCGACATCGTGGACTGCGGTCTGTGGTACCTGGCCGAGTACGAAGGACCCCAGCTCAGCGGCGTGCCGGGCGGGCAGTTCAAGCTCAGCAGGAACCCGCGGGAATTCACCAGCGTTGAGGCATACCTGCGACGTCAAGGCAGGTTCCGTGCGCTCACCGACGACGAGATCGCCCAGGTGGAAGCTGGCCGCGACGCAAAATGGGAGCAGATCCGCCGCGATTGGATGGCGTAAGGCAGGGATGCGCGACGAAGCGGCGGCACGACACGACGGCTGAGATTCGCGAATGAATTACCGACATGGGGCCATCCTCCCGGCGGCATTTCTTTCGCCCGCAAAACCCGCCTCGCCACCGCGCAGCGGGCGATTTGCCCGCCCGCAAAACCCAATAGAAACGGAAACCGGCGCCCTCGAGCGCCGGTTTCCGTTTGGAGGGGATGCCGCCATGCGGAGATGCGACATCGGATATGTTGCGAAGCGCTTATGCCTGAGGGACGATGATGGTCGGCACCTTCAGGTTCAAAAGCACGCTGTGCGTGACGCTGCCGAACAGGGTGCGACCCAGCACGTTGCGCGAGTTGGTGCCCATGACCAGCATGGACGCTTCTTTCCCGGCCTCGATAAGGGCACGGGAGGGCGAGGAATCCTCAACGGTGCGGCCCGTGACCTGCAGCGCCGGGTACTCGAAGGCAAGTCGGCCGAGCTGGCAGTCAAGCTCGATCTGACGCTGCTCGCCGACGGGGGCAAGGCCGCCGCCCATGGATTCCGCGGTGCGCTCAAGCCATGCGGGAACGCCCCAGGCGCTGATCAGCTCAAGCGGCTGCTGCGTGGCAACGGCCACGCGCGCTGCGAAGTCGATGGCGCGGGCGCTTACCGCCTCGTCGGGGCCGACGCCCACGACGATCCCGGTGCCCTGCTGCTTCGCATCCCAGTCCGCGGGCACCACGACGGTGGGGACGCTGGTTGAGACGGAAACGCGCAAGCCCTTCGCGCCGCTGATGGTTTCGCCGATGGTGTGGCCGTGGTGACTGCCCAACACGATCAGGTCGTGCATGGCCGCGGAATCGGCGAGCACGCCGACGATGTCACCAACGGAGACGCTTGCCTGGATGCGCATATCGGGATAGCTTTCCAGAGCCGCTTGGCGCTTCTTCTCGAGCGCGGCGGTCACGGTATCGGTGATGGTTTCGACGCCTACTCCGGCTTTGTTGGCGATCGCTTCATCGATGACCGCCAGCATGTGGACGTCGTAACCGACCACGCGAGCGAATCGCACCGCCCAATCAAGGGCGCGACGCCCGCGATCGCTGCCATCAATGCCTACCAAAATGCTTCCCATTGCAACTCCTAACGAAGTAATCGCATTCGGATATCGGTCAGAAAATGATACCCGCCAAAAGCACCTATCCGCAATCGTTGATTAGTGGAACATGGGAATCATCAGCCAAAGGGCGAATAGGACGATCGAGACGCAAGCAGTGAAGCAGATGACCGAGATCACTCGGTGCATCAGATGAGCGTTGCCCTGAGCATCCACCGAGCCGTCTGCCCACATGCGCAATCCCCAGGCATACAGGACGCTGATAAGGCTTGCTACGCATACAGCGGTGAATAGAACGGTAGCGAAGCTAATAATTTCAGTCGTGATCATGTTCTACCTTCCTTACGCAGCCTGAGCTTGGGGCTGGACCGTGCGAGTCTTCTCGGCGTTGATGTTCACCTTATGGCTATCGTTGACATTGCCGCTGTTGACCGGATTGCGCTTCGAAAGGCGGAAGATGATCAACGCGACGCACACGGCGATGGCAACCGTCGCCACGGTTCCCCAGACGCCGGTTTTGGCCAGCGCGCAGGCAAGAGCGCCGACGATACCGGCCGCGGGGAAGGTGACCAGCCAGGCGATTGCCATACGGCCAGCAACGCCCCAGTTAACCGGATTGCCCTTCTTGCCAAGGCCCGTGCCGATGATGGAGCCGGAGCAAACCTGCGTGGTGGAAAGCGCGAAGCCAAGGTGGGACGACACCAGAATGGTAGTGGCGCTTGCAGCCTCAGCGGCAAAGCCCTGCGGAGTGCTGATCTCGGTCAGGCCCTTGCCCAGCGTACGGATGACGCGCCAACCGCCCATGTAGGTACCCGCAGCGATGGCAAGGCCGCAGATGGCGACGACCCAAAGCTCGGGGCCGGAACCGGAAGGCTGCAGGCCCACGGCAATAAGGGTCAGCGTGATGATGCCCATGGTCTTCTGCGCGTCGTTGGTACCGTGCGAAAGAGCCACCAAGCAAGCGGTAACGGTCTGCCCGTGGCGGAAGCCGGATTCAACCTGCTTGTCGCTCATATGCTTGACCACGACAAAGATAAGCTTCACTGCGCAGAATGCAGCAAGACCGGCAACAACGGGAGACACCAGAGCAGGTACGAGGATCTTGGTGATCACGGCGCCGAAGTTCACACCCTCAACACCCGCGCCGATGATGACGGCGCCGACCAGACCGCCGAACAGCGCGTGGCTGCTCGAGGAAGGAAGGCCTACCAGCCAGGTGAGCAGGTTCCAGATAATGGCGCCGATCAGACCCGCCAAGATGAACTCGGGGGCGATGGTGACCACTTGCTCGTTGATCAAACCGCCGGAGATGGTCTTTGCAACCTCTACGGACAGAAACGCGCCGACAAGGTTCAGCGTGCCCGCGGCGATAACTGCGGTCTTGGGCTTGAGTGCGCCCGTCGCAATGGACGTTGCCATCGCATTGGCCGTATCGTGGAAACCGTTCGTGAAGTCAAACGTCAATGCGGTGACGATCACCAAACCGACGATTACCAGCGTTGCCGGATCCATTGCTTTTGTTCTCCCTTCGAAAACTATAGTGCGTCGTTAAAACATCGAACACTCGAGTGTCTTATCTCCAGGAAGGACTTGACGGTCTCGAACGTGCTCCTGCGACGTTTCAAGGGCGCAGCACACCCTCGGCATGCAGAGAGAAAGTCTAGGGGCGCTATGTAAAGCGACTGTAAGGCCGACTTCAGGTACGGGTAATGCTTTGGAGGAATCGGGGAGAAGAAGCGAAAAGACCGCTCATCGAAGAAAGTTCATTCTTGAACTTCAAGGGCTTTATGAAATTAAACACACAGCTATACGAACGTGCTACACTGCAAGAAATTGAACCACTGAACTATGAACCGCAGGCGAGTTTTCACCTCAGTTCATAGTTCAATTTAAAGGTTCATAAACCAAATTGTTCATGCTTTGGTTCAATTTGAAGTTCAATTCTATATTGAACTAACCTTTGAACCTGTAGTTTGAACTCTGAACGAAAGGAACGGCATGGATCAGAACGTGTTTGCCGAACAACTGAAGATTGCCATGGATGCCGCCGGCATGAAGCAGGCAGATTTGATCCATGCAGCACAAGAAGAAGGTCATAAACTCTGGAAAAGCCAGGTCAGCCAGTACGTTAGCGGCAAGACAATCCCCCGCCCCGACGTGATGCAGCTGCTTGCTGAACTATTGAACGTCACTCCTGAGTGGCTGGGCGGCGAGGAGTCTGCGCCTATGACTCCTCCTGAACATAAACCTTCTGAACCTGAACCACTTGTTCATGAGGTTCAAAACGATTTTGAACCTTTCAATACTAATGAACCTGCTGTGTCTGATGATCAAGGGAGCGTACCTATGCGTCAGTTCAAGAAATCCTCGAAGCTTGATAACGTTCTGTACGATGTTCGTGGTCCGGTTGTGGACGAAGCTGCTCGCATGGAGTCCCATGGCATGCGCATTTTGAAATTGAACATCGGCAACCCTGCCCCGTTCGGGTTCCGCACGCCCGACGAGGTGGTTCAGGACATGCGACATCAGCTTCCCGATTGCGAGGGTTACAGCGATTCGAAGGGCTTGTTCAGCGCGCGCAAGGCCATCATGCAGTACTCTCAGATCAAGGGCCTTCCTAACGTAGACATGGACAGCATCTACACCGGCAACGGCGTCAGCGAGCTCATTAACCTGTGCATGCAGGCGCTGCTCGACACCGGCGACGAGATCCTTATCCCCAGCCCCGACTATCCGCTGTGGACGGCTTGCGCCACCCTTGCCGGCGGCACGCCCGTTCACTACATCTGCGACGAGCAGGCTGAGTGGTATCCCGATATCGACGATATCGAGCGCAAGATCACGCCGCGCACGAAGGCCATCGTCATCATCAACCCCAACAACCCCACCGGCGCGCTGTATCCGCGCGAGGTGCTACAGCAGATCGTCGATGTGGCTCGCAAACATCAGTTGATGATCCTGTCCGATGAGATTTACGACCGCTTGGTCATGGACGATCTTGAGCACGTCTCCATCGCAAGCCTTGCTCCTGACCTGTTCTGCATCACCTTCTCGGGCCTTTCGAAGTCGCACATGATTGCCGGCTATCGCATCGGCTGGATGGTGCTGTCCGGCGAGAAATACTGCGCGCAGGACTTCATCTTGGGCCTGAACATGTTGTCGAATATGCGCTTGTGCTCCAACGTGCCGGCGCAGTCCATCGTCCAGACAGCTCTGTGGGGCCATCAGAGCGTGCGCAACTACGTGGTGCCCGGAGGCCGCGTATGCGAGCAGCGCGATTACGTATACAAGGCGCTCAACGACATCCCCGGCATCACCGCCGTAAAACCCCGTGCAGCCTTCTACATCTTCCCGAAGATCGATGTGAAAAAGTTCAACATCACCAACGACGAGCAGTTCGCGCTTGATCTGCTGCACGAGAAGAGGATCCTGCTGGTTCCCGGCAAGGGCTTCAACTGGGGTTCGCCCGACCACTTCCGCGTGGTATACCTGCCGCGTATCGAGGTACTCTCCGAAGCCATGGGTCAGCTCGGCGACTTCCTCTCGCACTACCGCCAAGCGTAGCAGCCTGAGAGACGCCTAACGCTTTCAGGCTTCGCGCGTGAGCAGGGGGCAGTCCCCTGCTCACATATCAAGGGTCATCCGACCGCTGCTGCGCGGTCGCCTACCGGCATGACAGGGGTCTGTTCCGTCAAGCGCTTTTGAGGCATTTAGAGATTTCAAACCATTACTCATCAGATATGGGAAGAGGGGCGCGAGCCCCTCTTCCCATATGGTGCCAAGCTATGCGTGGCCTTATTTCAGCTGATGCTGATGCGCGAAATGCACCTTGCTTCGATGCGAAGCCATTTCAAAGCAAGGCTGTTCTCGCGGCAACAAGACATCTAGCTCTTGTCCCTTGCATTAGGGAATCTCAATACGAACCCGCACCTTTCGCTCACATGCAGCCGAATCGCGCCGCCGCCTACTGCACTTCGGAGCGATAGGCTGCGATCTCATCGAGGAAGGCTTTGCCGTACTTCTCGAGCTTCTTCATGCCTACGCCGCTGACGTCCATAAACTCGTCCTCGGTTTCGGGCATGCGAGCGCACATATCGCGCAACGAGGCATCGCCGAAGACCATGTACGGAGCCAGTCCACCTTCGACCGCCAGCTGCTTGCGCAACGCACGCAGCCTTTCGAACAGATCCTGGTCGTATGCTGCATCGGGACCGCTTGCCGTACCCGACCCACCGAATGAGTGACCGCCGGCAACGCCAGGCTTGCGCTGCGGTTGTCGCAGCACCTGCTTCATCTGCAATCGAAAATCAGGCGCTGCCGCTTCCCGGAAGCGAGCCCCAAACCCCACTACGGGGAACTGGCCATCCGATATCTCCAAGTACTCGCCCGCCGCAAGCAGTTCGATGACCTCTTTCAGCTGCACTTGCGACATGCTGACGGAGTTGAGACACTTCGCCTGCGCAAGGCCGAACTGCTCAAGACGCTCCATGTTCGTGCCGCGCAGCACATCAACCACCACGCCTTTGCCGAACCTTCCGCGCAGCTCCTGCACGCAACGCATGACAGCACGCGCTTCCGCGGTGACGTCCACCGCCCTGAACCCACCTTCGCAGTTTGAGCAGTTGTTGCACAAGCCGTTGTCCTGCTGCGCTGCGGACTCATCGCCGAAGTAACGCAACATGTAGCCGCGCAGGCATTCGCACGTCAGGCAATAGCCTTCCATGGCCGCCAGCATACGGCGCCTAGCCGCGCGGGCAACCTCAGCTTCCTCGGGGCTCATGCTTTCGTTGCCGCTATCCTGTTCAAGGAAGAACCTGCAAGTGGACAAATCACCATCGCTCCAGTAGAGCATGCACTCACTTGCAAGCCCGTCGCGTCCCGCGCGGCCCGCTTCCTGATAATAAGCCTCGATGCTTGACGGCATGTTGTAGTGGACGACGTAACGCACGTTCGATTTATCGATGCCCATGCCGAAGGCGTTAGTTGCCACGATGACCGCAGCGTCGTCGTTGATCCATGCCTGCTGATTGGCGCTGCGCTCTTCTTTTCTCAATCCTGCGTGATAGCGCGTTGCCTTCACGCCGGACTGCACCAAGTGTTCGTGCACCTTCTCGACGTTTTTGCGCGTATTGCAATACACCACGCCTGAGTCCTCGGGATGCGCCTTCGCATACGTTGTGATGCGGTTCAGCTTTTTATTCGGCTCTAGGCGCTCTACGGAAAAGTGGAGGTTCGGCCGGTCGAAACCGGTGACCGCTTGGTAGGGATCTCGCAATCCTAAAAGGCGCACGATGTCGGCACGAACGCGCTCCGTTGCCGTTGCGGTGAGTGCGGCAACAGTAGGACGCGCGGGAAGCTGCTCAATGAACGTACCAATGCGCAGATACGACGGGCGAAAATCCTGGCCCCATTGCGATACGCAATGCGCTTCGTCTACCGCGACCAGCGGGATGGGCGCCTGCGAGGCGAACTCCACAAAGCGCGGGTCCTCCAAGCGCTCAGGCGCAACATAGAGCAGGTCAAACTCCCCCGCCAGAGCACGCGCCATAATCGAACCCTGCTGAGACGGGGTAAGCGTGGAGTTCAGATACGCCGCCTGAATGCCAGCATCCTGCAAGCTGCGCACCTGGTCGCCCATCAGCGACACCAACGGGCTTATGACCAGCGCAAGGCCGCTCATGACAACGCCCGGTATCTGATAGCACACCGACTTGCCGGCGCCTGTGGGCATGACCGCAAGCGCATCGCGACCTGCGAGCAAAGCCTGCACCACGCCCTGCTGGCCCGGCCTGAAATCCTTGTAGCCGAAATGCATTTCCAGCGCCAAACGCGCCTGCTCTATAGGTACCGACACGGCAAACCTTTCCCTAACAACAAGTTCCACAATGCGCAAAGTGCAAACGCAAATCCGCGATAACATGATCGCCTTACCGCAATCCTGCAAGAGAATCGCGCCTCGCAACAGCTTCGAAGCCCATCCAGAAGCGTTTCATCTGTGAAAATGCCTCGGTAAACGCCTAGATAATGATTCCTTCACAGTGATCTATTTCGTGCTGGATAATCTGCGCAGTGAAGTCACTGAAGCTTTTCTGACAAGTTTTGAACGATTCATCCTGATATGACACGCGAATCTTGCGATGCCGCCGACATGGCCGCTGCCCCACAAGCGACAGGCACCCCTCCTCGGCGGAATACTCGCTTGAGGCATGCACGATTTCAGGATTGAACATGAGCTTGGCCGTGCCATTGTCGTCGAATACGATAATGCGCTTCCGCACGCCGATCATGTTCGCCGCCATTTCCACGCACTCATGAGCGTGCGCTTCTAGCGTATCGAGCAAGTCCTGCCCGACAGGCGCATCCTCGATGGTTGCGGCCTCCGATGGCATGGCCAAGAACAGCTGGTTTCGCATAATCGGTCTGATCATCGGGCTCGTGCCTCCTACAGGAATATGGACAAGTGGGTTGCGAATACATGAAAAGGGGTTTCGCTGCACCTACTGTACCATGCGAAACCCCTGCGTTCAAGAAAAACCGAACGTTTGTTTTATTGTATTTTCACACCGTTTGACCTGCGGAAACAGCAGAACACTCCGCAAAAACCCATCACATCCGCGGCAAGAACTTATCCAACTCGCGATCGAGCTCGGGAAGGTGCTTCACGTGCAGGCCGTCGGCGAACTTGCCGCGGACCATGACGCGCCGCACGTTTCGCAGCGCTTCCAGATCATCAAGCGGGTTCGCATCCAGCACGATCATGTCAGCCGATTTCCCTACTTCGATCGAGCCCGTCTCGTCACCAAGCCCGATGATGCTCGCGTTGCCCAGCGTTGCCGCATGCAACGCAAGTTGGCGGCTTGCGCCCACGATGCGCTCGAAGTACACCAGCTCGCGCCACATATCGTATTGCGTGACGTACGGGCACGCCGAATCGGTACCCAGTCCAACGGGAATCCCCTGCTCCAAGGCCTGTTTTGCGGCGGACACGATACCGTCGAAGACGATGCGCCCGTTCACCACCTGGACCTCAGCGGAATGAGTCATCTCGGGCGGCAACTTGATGAACGGCAGCGCCGGGGAGACGGTGCAGGTCAGCGAGCTTTTGCGGCCCACGCCGTTTTCACGGAACAGCGCCAGCAGCTCGTCGTCCAAAACGCCACCATGCTCGATGGTGTCCACGCCCGCTTCCAGGCCCACGCGAACACCCTCGGTGCTCTCGATATGCGCCGCGGTATGCATGCCCAGCTTATGCGCCTCATCCACCGCTGCCGCCGCGATCTCAGGCGACATGCGCAGCACGCCCGGCTCGCCTTCCTTCTCAGCGTCGAACACGCCGCCGGTGATGAACAACTTCACCAAATCGCACTTGTGCGCGAAGCAGTCACGCACGATTTCACGCGCTTGATCAGGCGTTTCGGCAATGTGCGCGAACAGCCCCGCGCCGTGACCGCCCGGCACCGTCACGCCCACGCCCGAGGTGACCAAGCGCGGGCCCTGGTACTTGCCCGCGTTGATAGCGTCGCGTACCCACACGTCGGCGAATCCCGGATCACCCACGCTGCGCACTGTGGTGACGCCGCTTGCCAGCTGCTGCTGGGCGTGTTTGCGCAGCGTACGATGCAGGTACCAACGCCCAACGGGGTTGGCAACCACCTTCTCGATAAGGTCGCCCGCCGCGCCTGCGCTGGTGGGCTTGCCGTTGCCGCACAGATGCACATGCAGGTTGACCAGGCCCGGCATCAAATACGCGCCCTTCAAATCCACTTCCTGCGCGCCGGCAGGACCCACCGTGGAGGCAGCCGGCCCGACAGCGCTGATGCGGCCATTGTCGTCCACAGCGACGGTCATATTCTCTTGCGGCTGCATATCGCGCGTGCCGTCGAGCAGCGTTGCATGCGTGAATACGTAAGACATGGCATTCCCCTTTACTTGCCTGCGCCGATGCGTGGGCATGGCGCGGAATCAACGGTTCGAGCCTACCAAGAACTTGGCAAAGCGTCTAGGGAAAATGCCCACATGAGGAAAAGTACCGGGGTTAGAAGGAGATGCGTCAGACGGCCCGGAACGCTAGCGCCCACGACACGGAAACCCACTATAACCTGGGAGAACTCCACTCTCGCAAGACAAAGGAGACTGCAACCCGTCAACGGCGCAAGGTTTCGCGGTCATTCCGGCGGCTTCCTAGCAGACGGATTCTTCTCAAACTTGCAAGGTCCAGCGGACAGTTTTCCGTGTAACGGACAAGGGTTCTGCAAGATAGCGGCGTCATACTCAAACCAGGCGATGAGGCGGCTGGATTTAAGCGGGCCGTGTCATGGGAGACGCTCCTGACCTGCTGCTTCACTCCCCATCGCCTCTCCTCCCTTTGGAACGGGCGGGCTCCTCGCAAACTCAGGGCCTGCCCGCCACAAGCAAGCAGACCGCCGCAAAACGCAAGCGAGTCACGCTCCCGCGCATGCCGCTAGCCACAACACGCAAGCAGCCTTATGCTCCCGCGAACGTCCATGCCCCCGATTCACACCACGCGACCGTCAAACCGTCCCGACAAGAACGCACCAGGAGACGCGAATGCGAACATCAAGCCGAAACGCTTCATCGCAGCAAACAGCGAGCCGCCCCGAAGGACGGCTCGCTGCAATCATCTTATGGGCCTGCTTATGCCTTCGATGCCTGGTAAGCCTCGACCAGCTTCTTCGTCACATCGGCAGGCGCAGGGTCGTAGCCCTCCAGCTCGATGTAGTAGCTGCCAGAACCGCGCGTCATGGCGCGCAGGTCCTTGGTGTAGCTGATGACCTCGGCATATGGCACGCGCACCATGATGACCGTCTCACCCTCGTCGGTGGAGTCGGTGCCAACGATGCGTCCACGGCGCGTGGCGATATCGCCCATAACGGTGCCGGCATACTCCTCGGTCACCACGATATCCATGGTTGCCATGGGCTCGAGCAGAATGGCACCAGCCTGCTCGCATGCCGCACGGAAGCCGATGCGCGCAGCGGTCTTGAACGCCATCTCGTTGGAGTCGACCGAATGGTACGAGCCATCGAACACGGCGCACTTGATGTCAACCATGGGATACCCCGCCAAGAAGCCCTCTGCCATGGCCTCCTGAACACCCTTGTCCACAGCGGGGATCAAGCCACCGGGGATGGCACCGCCCTTGACCTCGTCGGAGAACTCATAGCCCTCGCCAGGGTTGGGGCTGATGCGCAGCCAGCAATCACCGAACTGACCGGCGCCGCCGGTCTGCTTCTTATGACGCCCCTGCGCCTCAGCCGTCTTCGTGATGGTCTCGCGATACGGGATGCGCACAGGAACCAGGCGCGCCTCCACCTTCGCCTGCTCCTTCATACGCGCAAGCAGCGTCTCCACCTGCGCCTCGCCCATTGCCGTGACGATGGTCTGGTGCGTCTGCTCGTTGCGAGCAACGCGCAGCGTGGGGTCGTTCTCAACCGCGCGCGTAAGGAAGGTGCCGACCTTGTCCTCCTCCTTCTTATTTACCGCCTCGATGGCAACGGGATATTGCGGCACAGGCAGCGACAGCGGATCGATGGACATCGTGCCCGATTGCGACAGCGTGTCGCCGGCACGCGTATCGGTGAGTTTGGGAACCACGATGATGTCGCCGGCCTTCGCCGACTTCACATCCGTGGCCTCCTTGCCCATCATCACATACAGATGGCCCAGGCGATCCTTTTTGCCCGTGCGCGCGTTGATCAGCTCCATACTGGGCGTGAGCACGCCGCTGATCAGCTTCAAGTAGCTCAAACGTCCCACGAACGGGTCGGCAACGGTCTTGAAGACGAACGCCGCCGGATCGCCGTCCTCGTCCACGAACGTCTCCTCGCCATTGGCAAGACGGAAAGCGCCGTGGTGGCGCGGGTGCGGGAAGTAGGTGCAGATATCCTTCATCACGCAGCGGATGCCCTGCTCGATGATGGTGGAACCCACGTATACGGGGATGAACAGCTCCTGCGCGATGGCCTTGTCAAGCAGGCTTTCAAGCTCTTCCTGCGTGAGCTGCTCGGAGCCGTCCAGGTATTTCATCATCAGATCATCGTCGGCCTCTGCCACCAGGTCGCACAGGCGATCGCGCGCGATCTGCGCCGCCTCGGCGTATTCCGCCGGAATATCCTCGATGCGGTCGTCGGTGGTGCCGTCCTGATCGAAGTAACGGGCCTTCATGCGTAGCACGTCGATAACGCCCTTGAAGTCCTCGGCAACGCCGATGGGAATGGTGACCGGCCCCAAGCGGCTTCCGAAACGCGCGTGCAGCTGCGCCATGATGGTATCGAAGTTCGCGTGCTCGCGATCGATGTGGTTGATGAACACGGCGCGCGACAGGCGCATGCCCTCGGCCTCGCGCCACAGCTTCGTGGTCATGACCTGGGGACCTGCGACGGCGTCGACGACGAACAGTGCCATTTCGGCAGCTTGCATGGTGGCAAGCGTGTCGCCGATGAAGTCGGGGTGGCCCGAGGTGTCGAGCAGGTTGATCTTGTAATCATGATACGGGATGGGCGCGACGGAAGTGCCCAGGGTGAACTTGCGGCGAATCTCCTCCTGGTCGTAATCAAGGTAGGATTTGCCGTCATGGGTGGTGCCCATGCGCGGCGTGCGGCCTGAAACGTGCAGCATAGCCTCGGCGAGCGAGGTCTTGCCGGCGCCGTCTTGGCCCACCAGCACGATGTTTCGGACATGTTCGGTAGCAGGAGCTGCCATACGATCACCTTCCCCTTATAAAGGCGTCGCGCCCGATTCGCCAACTCGATTCAAGCGCAAAACGCAGTCGAACCAAACGGTCGGAACACTACCGATAGTGTAGCGCAAAACCCAGCGCGATCCGGTAAAACGCCTGATGATGGATACGCCCCGGGGCGTTGCAGGGAGGTGGGCAGGGCCCCGAGGCCGCCGCAAGGGAGATGATTCGGGAAGCTAAAAGACACTGATAATGGGAATCGCGCCACCGACGATGGTTATCGGCG
>NZ_QUCY01000016.1:48539-68775 GCF_003474385.1 Eggerthella sp. AM16-19 | reverse complement strand
CAGGAGCGGGCGCGACCTGGGCCGACGGAGCGGACGCAGGAGCCGCAGATGCCGAAGCCGCTGAGGCAACGGGCGCGGCGGGAGCAGGAGCGGGCGCGGGTCGCTCGGCAGCGGCCGGGCGAGGAGCCGCCTGAGGTGCGGCTGCCGGAGCCGCAACGGGCACCGGTGCCGCCGGGGCCGCGGGATCAGGGGCCGCAACGGCCGCTGCCGGGGTGACAGCAGCAGGCGCAGCGGCCGCGGGATGAGGAGCCGAAACAGGGGCCGCCGCAGCGGCCGGTGAAGCCACGGCAACCCCGGAACGCTCCAAGGCCTCAACGCGCTCCGCAAGGGCGGCGAGCGTCAGGTCGCCTTCGGGGCGCACCATGCGCGTACAGCCGATCTCGAACGACAGGCGCGGGTTGGTGGAGGTTTTCAGCTCGGCCATGACGTCGCCGAGCACCTGCAGCATGCGTGCCAGGCGATCGGTGCCGAACAGGGGCAGCTCGTCGGCAAGCTGACGGCGCTCCGACGCGCTGACGTCGAGCGCCACATCGGTTCCCGCCAAGCTCATCACGTAAAGGTTGCGCACGTGCTGGGCAAGTTCGCGTGCGAATTGTGCCAGGTCAGAGCCAGATTCGACGAACTCCGCCACCCAATTGAAGCATGCTGCGGCATCGCGCTTGCCAAGCGCCTGCACGATGTTGGCCAGATCGCCGGAATCCACGCCGCCGAGCATGCGCTCGGCAACAGCCAAGGTGACCTTGCCCTCGCCGAACGCGATGGTCTGCTCAAGCGAGGTGAGCGCGTTTCGCATGCCACCGCCAGCGTGATGGGCGATCAGGTCGAGCGCATCGCCTTCGAATTCCACACCCTCGGCCACGCACACCGCGCCCAGGCGCGAGACGATGGACTCGTTGGATATGCGGCGGAAATCGAAGCGCTGGCAACGCGAATGGATGGTCTCCGGCACCTTCTGCGGATCGGTGGTTGCCAGGATGAACACCACGTGATCGGGAGGTTCCTCCAACGTCTTGAGCAGCGCGTTGAACGCTGCGATGGACAGCATATGGACCTCGTCGATGATATAGACCTTGTAGCGGCCGCGCGTGGGTGCGAACTGCACGCGGTTGATGATCTCCTCGCGCACGTTCTCCACGCCCGTGCGGCTTGCCGCGTCGAGCTCGTAGACGTCGGGGTGCACGCCCTCGGCGATCATCTGGCAATCCTCGCAGGTGCCGTCCGGATCGGGCGTGGGGCCCTTCTCGCACAGCAGCGCCTTGGCAAGCAAGCGCGCCGTGGTGGTCTTGCCCGTGCCGCGCGGGCCGCAGAACAGGTAGGCATGGCTGACCTTATCCTGCTCGATGGCGTTTTTGATGGTGCGCTCGATCTGCTCCTGCCCCACCACGTCCTCGAAGATCTGCGGACGGTATTTGCGGTACAGCGCCTCTGCCATGTGATTGCTCCTTGCCCTGCGTGCGGATATGCGAAAGCCCGGGAAACCCGGGCGTTGTGGTCTGCCAACATTATACGGGCATCCCGTTGCGGCCGCGCGCCAGACGCCGCCGAACACGAAAAACGCCCGGAGCCTGCAAGCCCCGAGCGCATCCCGGCGCATCCTGAAAAAGATGCACCGCCGAATATTCCCGCGAATAGGCGCGAATACCGCGCTACGCCTTCTTCTTGCGGCCGTTCAGGGCCGCCTTCACCGCGCCGATGACCGCCGGCGCGACCGACACGGCCACGATGCCGAGCACGATGACCTCGAAGTGCTCCTGCACGAACGGCACGCCGCCGAAGAAGTAGCCCACCAGCACGAACAGGCTGACCCAGGAGATGCCGCCGATGGCGTTGAACAGCGTGAACTTCGCGAAGTTCATGTGCCCGGTGCCGGCGATGAACGGGGCGAACGTGCGGAAAAACGGCATGAAGCGCGTGATGACGATGGTGAGCCCACCGTACTTATCGAAGAAGCTATCGAGCTTGGCCATGCGCTCGGGCGTGAGCGCCTTCACCTTGCCGGAGTCGATGATGCGCTTGCCGAAGAAGCGCGCAATCCAGTAGTTGGAGGTGTTGCCCAAGATGGCCGCTGCGTAGAACACTAGCAGCGTGGCGCCCAGATGAAGCCCGCCGCCATCAGCCGAGAAGACGCCGGCCGCGAACAGCAACGAGTCGCCAGGCAAAAACGGGAAGAATACCAGGCCCGTTTCCACGAACACGATCAAGAACAGCGGCGTGTACACCCACACCGCGCCAAGCGTGATGATCCATCCGGCGATGGCGCCGCGCGGGTCGCTTAACAGGTTGAGGAAGAAATCGATGATACCCATATATGCCTTTCCAACGCCGTTTCACCCCGGTTTACACGCGTCCGGGGTGCAGCCCCTGTGTTTTTGGGCGCAAAAAGAGCATCCTATATGGGACAGGGCGCTCGTCAGAGGCCCCTTATGGCTGCTTCCTCCCGGACCTGACCAGGTTCGGAACTTGGCGCCGCCCCGACCCATATAAGATGCTCGTTTCGACTTGGCATAGTATACCGACGCCCCGCTCCCGCTGCGGGCGCAGGGCGCAAGCGTTACCAAATGCACACAGGCGCCTTACACCAGCTTGACGCTTGGCAGCACGCCGTTGAGGCCGTCGAACAAACACGCGCTGGTCACCCCGGCAAGGCTTTCAAGCGGAATCTCGGAATCGACGATGAGCCAGCGGCGGTACACCGCCACCAGGCCCGCGCAGAAAAACGACACGATGTAGGGCACGTACGGGTCGTCGCGGCGCAGGCCGAGCACGTTGTCCTCCATGAGCACATCGACCAGGCTTGCCTCAAGGCGGTCGAGCACATCTTGCAGCGACACATGCTGCAGCACCCGCTTGCTGCGCGTCATATCGGGAGCAAGGGCCAGGCTGATGCTTTGGAACAGCTTGCTCACGTCAAGCCCCTTGTCGCCATCCGAGCGCAGCGCCTCGCGGCAGCTGGCGACGATCTTCTGGGCCTCGTCGCGGATGACCTCGTCCACCAAATCGCTTACCGAGCGATAGTGCAAGTAGAACGTCTTGCGGTCGATATCGGCCTCGCGAGCCACGGAGGCGATGGTGATCTTGTGGTAGTCCTGGTTCTCCATCAGCTTGAAGAACGCCTCGCGGATGGCCTTGCGCGTGCGTACCACGCGGCGATCGGTGGACCTGCGCAGGTCTTTTGCCGTCGGTTCGCCCTTCGGCGCAATCGGGTCTGACACCTTATACCCCTCGTTTCCTGTTTACTCGCCGGCATCCGGCGGCCCTTGTTCGTCTTAGCGCGATCGCTGCAGCGATAGCACACACGTTAATCAACATTAGACCATTGTATGGATATTTATCCTCGTTCGTTGCAAAACGGTCAATTGCAGAATACCAGAATCCCGCTGCATTTGAGGAGCGTAGATTACTACCCACCTGCGTATTATCCAGGATATCTGTCAGGAACGGCTTGGCACGGGTTACGAGCGGCTTTTGCGCAACGGCGAAAAAACGGGCGCGGCATGATGCCGCGCCCGTTTGCGTTACACCACCTGGAAGATGAAGAACTTCAGGTAGTCGGTTTCGGGAACGCCCCAAACGATGGGGTGGTCGGGCGCCTGCTGGCGCTCCTCGATCTGCCGCAGCTGCACGCCCGCGTCATGCGCGGCGCTGGCAACCACATGCTTGAAGCGCTCGGTGTCCATGAAGTGGCTGCAGCTGCAGGTTGCCAGATACCCGCCGCGCGGCAGCAGCTTCATGGCGCGGTAGTTGATCTCCTTGTAGCCGCGCGAGGCGCTTTGGATGGTCTTGCGGCTTTTCGTGAATGCCGGCGGGTCGAGCACGATGAAGTCGTACGTGCGATCATGCGCGGCCTCAAGCGCCGGTAGCAGGTCGAATACGTTCGTGGCCGTGAAGTCCATACGCTCCTCCAGGCCGTTGAGCTGCGCGTTCTTGCGCGCCTGCGCCACGGCGGGCTCGGAGATGTCCACGGCGTTCACATATGCCGCGCCGCCATGGGCGGCGTTGAGCGCGAAGCTTCCCGTGTGCGTGAAGCAGTCGAGCACGTGCTTTCCCGCGGCAAGCTTGGCCACCGCGCGGCGATTGTACTTCTGATCCAGGAAAAAGCCCGTCTTCTGACCGTTCTCGAAGTCAACCTCGTAGCGCACGCCGTTTTCCACGATCTGCGTGGCGGTGGGACCGAAATCCTGAGTACCCGGTGCACCCGGTGCCAGCGGATCGAAGCTTGCTTGGCCGCCTTCACCGGCCGCGCCCGCGAACCACCCCGCCGTCAGCTCAAGGCCTTCCAGCTTGCGGGTTGCCACGTCGTTGCGCTCGTACAGGCCGCGGATGGACACGCCGTCCTCGGCGAGCACCTCGAGCAGCACCGGGAAGATCACCGGCTTGAGCTGTTCCATACCCACGGACAGCGTTTCGGCGACCAGCACGTCGTTGAAGCGGTCTACCACCAGGCCCGGAAAGCCGTCTGCCTCCGAGAACAGCACGCGGCAGCAGCTGGCGTCTTCGCCCATGACGGTTTTGCGGTACTCCCACGCCCACGCCACCTTGCGCTTCCAGAACGCGCGGTCGAACGCATCGTTGGCGTTGCGCGTGATAAGGCGGATACGGATCTTGCTGCTCTTCGACAACAGGCCCGTGCCCAGATACGACCCCTTGCGGTTGACCACGTCGATGAGGCTGCCGTTGGCAACCTCATCGCCCTGCCCCGGCGCGCCCTCCATGAACAGCACCTCGGCCTCGTATACCCACGGGTGCCCCTTGGCCAGCGCATGTTCGCCCTTCGGCGTGATGATGGCGCGAGGATACGGACGTTGAGCTTTCATGAGGGTCCTTTCGGGAACGGAGGATACAAGAATCGCAAGTGGCGCAAAAATCAGCGAAGGCCGCTGCGGAACCCCTGATCTGCGGGAACGCGAAGGCGCAGCGTGCTTTGGCACGCAAGTCCTCAGGTTCGCGCGAAGACGGGGTGCCGCAGCGGCCCACAGCATCGAGCAATCCGGCTGCCGTCAGGCGGACGGAGCTACAGCAGTCGCAGGGAGACTTCCTTGAGCTGGCGGCCGGTGACGGCGTTCGGGGCGCCGGTCATGGGGTCGGAAGCGCTGGAGGTCTTCGGGAAGGCGATGACGTCGCGGATGGACTGCTTGCCAGCCAGCAGCATGACCAGGCGATCGAGGCCCAGCGCGATGCCGCCGTGCGGCGGGGCGCCCAGCTCAAGCGCGTGGATGAGGTGGCCGAACTTCTCCTCCATCTGCTCATCTTCCACGCCCAGGCGGCGAAGCACGCGCTTCTGCAGCTCGGCGTTGTGGATACGGATGGAGCCGCCGCCCATCTCGAAGCCGTCCATGACGATGTCGTAGGAATAGCTCGAGCACGCCAGCGGATCGGTCTCGATCTTATCCCAATCGGCCTCGGGGACCATCGTGAACGGATGATGCTCGGCGGCGTACTTCTTCTCCTCCTCGTCGTACTTGAACATGGGGAAGTCGACGACCCACAGCAGGGCGTGGCCCTCGCGCGGGATGTTCAGGGCCTCGGCCATGTGCAAGCGCAGGGCGGAGAGCACGGCGGAAGCGGTGTCGTAGGTATCGGCGGCGAACAGCAGCAAGTCGCCCGGCTCGACGCCGGCGGCCTGCTTGATGGCGCCATGGACCTCGTCGCCGAGGAACTTGATGATGGGGCTCTTACCCGCAAGCTCGGCGTCGGCGTCGGTGTAGGCGATCCAGGCCATGCCCTTCGCGCCGTTGGCGGCAGCCACGTCGGCCAGCTTCTCGATGTCGCCGCGCGACCAGTTGCCGGCGCCCTTGGCGTTGATGCACTTCACGACGTTGCCCGCCTCGACGGCCTTGGAAAACACGCCGAAGCCGCAGCCGCGCACGATGTCGGTGAGCTCGACGAGCTCCATGCCGAAGCGCACGTCGGGACGGTCGCAGCCGAAGCGGTCCATGGCCTCTTTCCACGGCATGCGCTGCAGTGGGAACTCATGCTGCACGCCCGCGGCGGCCAGGACCTCCTTGAACACGCCCTCCATCAGGTCCATGACGTCGGTTTCCTGAACGAAGGACATCTCGATGTCGACCTGCGTGAACTCAGGCTGACGGTCGGCGCGCAGGTCCTCGTCGCGGAAACAGCGGGCGATCTGGTAGTAGCGCTCGATGCCGCCGACCATGAGCATCTGCTTGAACTGCTGCGGGGACTGCGGCAGCGCGTAGAACTTGCCCGGGTTCGGACGGGAGGGCACCAGATAGTCGCGAGCGCCCTCGGGCGTGGAGTTGGCCAGGATGGGCGTTTCCACCTCGATGAAGCCGCGCTCGTTCAGCGCGGCGCGCATGGCCTGGGCCACGGTGTGGCGCAGGCGCAGGGACTGGTACATCTCCGGACGGCGAAGGTCCATGTAGCGCCACTTCATGCGCGTGGTCTCGTCGGTCTCGATGCCGTCCTCGATGGAGAACGGCGGGGTGACGGATTCGTTAAGCACGTTGACCTTGCTGGCCAGCACCTCGATCTCGCCGGTGGCCATGTTCGGGTTCACGGCGTCGGCGCCGCGGTCGCGAACCGTGCCGGTGATCTGCAGGGCGTACTCGCGACCCAGATGCTCTGCCTTGTGGAAGTCCTCCTCGGGCACGCAATCGGGGTCGACGACCACCTGGGTGTAGCCGGTGCGATCGCGCAGGTCGCAGAAGATCAGCCCGCCGTGATCGCGGTTGTGCCACGCCCAACCGCACAGCGTGACCTCGCGGCCCACGTCGGACTTGCGCAGCTCGCCGCACGTTGCGTCGTGCATGCAAAACTCGTTGATGTAATCCGTCATTCTCTTTTGCTCCTTGCAATGCTTTATGGGCGCCCGGCCGCAAGCGCGGGCCCGGGTTGTTGCTCAAACCTAGCCATTGTACATCACGAAAGGAGCTGGAAACCACACCGGCTCCCAGCTCCTTTGAAAATGCCATGGTTGCAGCGCCGCGGAAGCGCCTTCCGACGGCCGACGAACAAAGCGAACGCACCTCCGTCCCCTGTTCACGTGGCTCCTCGGCGCTTGCGGGTTATTCCTCGCCGGCGAACACGTCCTCGATGCTGGCATGCGCGCCTCCGAAAGGCTCGCCGCCGAACTGGGCCAGCAGTGCTTTGGCCTGATCGAGCTTCACCAGGCGCTCGTGATGGGTGGCCATGTTGCGCACCTTCACCTCACCGGCGGCCAGCTCGTCGGGGCCGAGCACGGCGACCATGCGCGAGCCCACCTTGTCAGCCAGCTTGAACTGGCTTTTCAGGCTGCGGTGCTGATGATCCATCTCGGCGGTCACGCCCGCATCGCGGCATGCCTGCACCAGGCTGAACGCCTCGGCGCGCACGGAATCGTCCACGCACGCCACGAAGACGTCGCAATGCTGGGCGCTCGGGAACGCCTGACCCGCTGCCTGGATGGCCAGCGCGCAGCGCTCGTAGCCCAGCGCGAAGCCGAAGCCCGGCGTGGGGCGACCGCCCACTTCCTCGGCCAGCTTGTCGTAGCGACCGCCGCCGCCGATGGCGTTTTGGCTGCCCATGCCCTGATCGACCTGCACCTCGAACACGGTGCGCGTGTAGTAGTCGAGACCGCGGACCAGCGTGGGGTCCTCGATGTAGGAGATGCCCGCGCCGTCCAGATAGGTTTTGACGGCCTGGTAGTGCTCGCGGCAGTCATCGCACAGGTAATCCGAGATCTTCGGAGCGCCCTCCATGACCTCGGCGCAGCCGGGGTTTTTGCAGTCGAAGGCGCGCAGCGGGTTGATCTCGGCGCGGCGCATGCACTCCTCGCACATGTGCTCGGCGTGGGCGTTCATGTACTCGCGCACGGCCTCGCGGTACTTCGGGCGGCACTGCTCGCAGCCCATGGAGTTCACCAGCAGGCGCGTGGCGTCCATGGGGACGCCGATGGCGGCGTAGAAGCGCATGAGCATGATGATGCCCTCGGCGTCGACGCTGGGGTCCTCCGCGCCCAGGCATTCGATGCCCACCTGGTTGAACATGCGCTGACGGCCCTTCTGCGGGCGCTCGGCGCGAAACATCGGGCCGGCGTACATGAGCTTGGCCGGAGCCGCGCCCTGCGGCACCAGGTCATGCTGCACCACGGCGCGGACCACGCCCGCGGTACCCTCGGGGCGCAGGCTCAGGCGGCTTTTCGCCTTGATGGTGCCGCCTTCCATGACGCGCTTGAGGTTCTCGCCGGAGATGGCGGTGAACATCTCTTTGGACACCACGTCGGTGGCCTGGCCGATGCCGCGCACGAACAGGTCGGTCTGCTCGAACAGCGGCGTTTCGATGGGCTGATAGCCGTAACGGGCGAAGATGCCGAACGCGGTGTCGCGGAAATGCGCCCAGAACTTCGCCTCATCGGGCAGAAGATCGCGCGTTCCCTCCGGGGAGTTGATTGCCATGACGGTTCCTTACTTCCGATAACTCATGTTCCGATGATACGGATGGTTGAAAACGGTTAACCCTTGCATTGTAGCGCAGACGCCGACATACGGCGGCCCGCCTGCCGCGACCCCACGCAATCAGCGTGGCGCGAGGTCGCAGACGGGCGCGTCGGTTGCGCGCAGACAGCGCGGCTGCGGAGCGGATGGCGGACGCAGCGGTTGCGAGGGAACCGGGCGGCGACCCTTACGCGGGCTCGCCGAAGCTGCGCAGCACCCCCATGAGCGCGTCGTCGGGGCGATGACGCAGGCGCGTGGCGAGCAGGCTGCGGGCCACGTTGGCAAGGCCGGCATCGCAGGCGGCGGACAGGGCCGCATCGATGACGTCGAGCGTCTCGGATGCGGGCGCGCAAGGGATTCCCTCGGCGGCGAGGGCCGCCTCCACGCCGCCTGCCGGCGGGATGGATGCGCCGGTCTCGGCCACCAGCTCGCGCAGCTCGGCCGTGGCCTGCATGGTTATGGACGACGATGCCTCGACCGCTTTCAGATAGCATGCCACGCCCGCGTCGGCTCTGCCGCGCTTCCACATCACGTATCCCAGCTGGTAGTACATGAACGCGATGTCGGTAGGCTGCAGGGAGACGCGAAGGCCCGTGCGCAGCACGTCAAAGGCGCGGCCCATATCGCCTTGGAGCATATAGGCGCGCCCGAGCACCCGATAGCCCATAGCGCACGACGGGCCCATGGCCACGGCGGCGCGGCCGTAGCGCAGCGCCTCGTCGGCGCGCCCGAACGAACGCTCCAGCAAGTGCGTGACCTCCAGGTGGCACAGGTAGAACGAGTCGGGCACCACACGCACGCGCTTGCCGGCGTCGGCCACGGCATCGGGGACCGCGACGCTTTCGGATGCCGGATCGGCTGCAGGCCCCTGACCAGGGTCGACTGGATTGCCATCAATCGGTACCGGCTGCGTTGCACGAGAAACGTTGTACAGTACCCTGGCGCTGTAGCTGTCGAACGCACGGTACACCTCTTGGGAGCCGTCGGCGAATCCGTCGAGCAGCTGAGCCTCGGCGATGGCGCCGATGAGCGCTTCCACGGCAGCTGCGGGATCGGTCTCGGCAAGCGAATGCGCGCGGCCGAGCGCCACCAGGCAACGGTCCTCGCCCAAGAAGCGCCCCACCACCGCGTTCTGATCGGCGGCGTCGATGGAGCCCTCGGCAAGCGCGGCCATCAGGCGCGTGCAGGCCGAGACGGCGCGCTCGTCCTTCGCTTCGAGCGCGGCGGACTGCACGCGGCGCACGGCGGCGATGGCCTCGGTGGCGCTCTGCGCTTCCACAAGCGAATCCGCCAGGCCCTCGGCCATGCGGCGATACGCCGTGTCGTATTCGATATCGAGATCGCGCTCGCACTTTGCGCCCAAGAGCCCTTGCGCCCACGTCGGAAGCTCACCTGCCTGGTCATCGGCGCTCCACGACTCGAACACGGGGTGCATCACGCGCTGGCGCGGCACCTGGGCGTCGGCAACGTCATAACGCGCTCCCGCGACATCGAGCAGCTCACGGGGATCACCCGCGATAGCTTGCTTGAAACCGCCGCGCTCAGCGTACAGCGCACGGTCCAGATCGACCTCGAACAGCGCCGTTTCCCGAGAATCGCGCAACTGCTCCGACGCGGCCGGCGCGCCCAGCACCGCGGGCACGGGCTGCAGCGATCCTGCGGCAGACGCATCCTGCGGCGCCTGCGGGTCGGGCAGCGGGAACGCCATCAGCTTCACCTGGGCAATGCCCGGCTCGGTGGCGAAAGCGTGGTCGGCGAGCAGCAGGCCCACGCGCATGACGTAGGGAAGCGCAGCCCCCTGTTCGCCGCCTGTAGCGCCCGGCACCATGCCCTCCGGCGGCATGGTCAGGCAAAACGCTGCCTGACCGGCGCCGATATCGCCCGCAAGCTCCACATCCACGCGCACGGGAAGGCGCAGCTGCTCGATTGCCAGCGCCAAGCGGCAGCGCACGCCCCATTCGCCGCCCTCATGCCCGGACGGGGCGCCATCGGGCATGCCGCCCGCCAGGTCCTGCTCGCCCACCGCGACGAACAGCTGCGCATCGGCTTGGCGGCACTCGTCGAGGCCCGCAGCATCGGCGCGATCGTCCATGCGTTCGCACAACAGGATGAAGCGGTTGAGCGCCGCCTCGATCCCCCACAGCTCCTGATCGGAGATGTCGGCATCCTCCTGGTTGCGGACCAGGTAGGCCAAGTGCGCGTACTTCGTGGAGCGCACCAGGCGCACCGCTTCGTCGGAAACGCCGCGCTCATGGATGGCGAACAGGCCCGCCTGCTTGAGGTTCTCCAGCAGAAGCCTGACGGCACCGGGGGCCTCGAGCTGAGGGTCGGACAGCGCACGCTGAACCTGGCCCGCAAGCTCGCGCAGCGCCTCGAACGGTTTTTCGGGCCCCAAAGCGTCGAGGACGCCCATGACGCCGCGGCTGGGGACGGCGGGCGCACCCATGGCCGGCCGGAAGCACAGCGCGAAATACGCGCGCGCCATGAACTCCTTGTAAGTCATGGCCTTGCGCTCACCGAAGCGATACCACGTGTCCGATACTTTATATAAATCGGCCGTTCCCTTGTAGGCCGCCACGCAGCGCGCCGCGTCGCCCTCGCCGTCATGCACGTACACGTATCCGGCGGTTTTCACTGCGTCCTGGGCCACGTCGTTGAATCGGGCGATCTCCATGTCGGGAGTGCGCGCCGGCGGCGCGACCTGCGGCTCGTCGCAAGCGAACACGCGCCCGTACCTGTCCAGGTACGCCACAATGCGCATGGCCTGGTCGCTGGGGGAATCGCCCTCCAGATGCACCAGGTACATGCCACCGCTTTTCGGCTTCGGCCGCATCACGCGGCCGCCCACCACGCCGAACGCCCCGGAAAAAACCGTGCCGTCGGCGAGCGCGGGCATGGCGTCGCGCAAGACCTTGCAACGCACGCCCAACAGCTTCTCGCGCGGCTCAAGCCGCCACAAGCCCTCTTTTTCCGCAACCTTTTGCACGCTGAACCATCCTTTCAAATACTGGCGAATAGCTTACCAGAGATAAGGAAAGCCGCCGACCTGCTGGTCGACGGCTTTCCTCCATCGATGGATGCGTTGTAGCGAAAGGGGCTTGCGAACCGGACACTTAATGCTACGTCCCCAAGTGTCCGAACCCAAGTGTCCGAACCCAAGTGTCCGTAGCGAAACGAAAGCGCCGCCTGCTTTTTCGGCAAGCGGCGCTCTGCTATCAAAGCCTATGCATTGCAGTTGCGGGCGCTAGCCCTCCACGCGCTGAGAGTTCTCGAACGTGAAGCGGCCCATCTTCACGCCGCCCAGGATGTGGATGTGGAAGTGCTTGACCGTTGCAGCGGAGTCGGGGCCGGTGTTCATAACCGTGCGGAAGCCGGACTCGCGCACGCCCTTGAGCTCGGCGACCTTCGGCACCACGGACAGCATATGGCCGAGCACCTCGGCAGGGATGCCGTCGCACATATCGTCGTAGTGCTTCTTCGGAACGAGCAGGGTGTGCACGGGGGCCTCGGGCTCGATGTCGTCGAACGCGAAGCAGATATCGTCCTCGTACACCTTGTTCGTGGGGATCTCCCCGGAGATGAGTTTGCAGAACAGGCAGTCATCGGCCATTTGAGGTTCCTTTCGTCGAAGGGGTGCGGCGGCATGGCGCCGATCCGCACGAACAGTTTACCGCACGGGGCCGCACCGCGGCCCCGTGAACCTGTTGCAGCGGGAACTTCCCCGCCGGTCGGTGCTTACAGATGCGAAACCACCAGATCGCCCATGCCGGCGCAGCCGACCACCTTGTCGGCGGGCGTCGCGGCGTCCTTCAGGTCGCCCGTGCGCCAGCCCTCGTCGAGCACCTCGGTGACCGCGCGGCGGATGTCGTCGGCCGCCTCGTTCATGCCGAAGCTGTAGCGCAGCATCATCTCGACGGACAGAATCTGCGCCAGCGGGTTGGCAATGCCCTTGCCGGCGATATCCGGGGCGCTGCCGTGGCTGGGCTCGTACAGCGCCGTGGAGTCGCCCAGGCTTGCGGAGGCCAACATGCCAAGGGAGCCCGTGATCTGCGCGGCCTCGTCGGAGAGGATGTCGCCGAACATGTTCTCGGTGACCACCACGTCGAAGTCGGCAGGGCGGTTGATCAGCTGCATGGCGGTGTTGTCCACCAGCAGGTCCTCGATCTGCACATCGGGGTATTCCTGCTCGCCGATGCGGTGCACGATCTCGCGCCACATGCGGCTGGTCTCGAGCACGTTGGCCTTATCGACGCTGGTCACCTTGCCGCGGCGCTTGCGAGCGGCCTCGAACGCCTGGCGGGCGATGCGCTCCACCTCGTACTCGCGGTACTCGAGCGTGTCGTAGGCGCGCTGGCCCTTGGCGCCATCGGTGCCGGCGCCTTCCTCGTCGTAGAAGCGCTCGCGCTTGCCGAAGTACAAGCCTCCGGTGAGCTCGCGCACGATCATAAGGTCGACGCCCTCGATGACCTCGGGCTTAAGCGTGGAAGCGCCTGCAAGCGCATCGAAGATCTGCACGGGGCGCAGGTTGGTGTACAGGCCCAAGCCCTTGCGGATGCCCAAAAGGCCCGCCTCGGGGCGCGGCGCGGCAGGGTCGGTGGTGTCCCATTTCGGCCCGCCCACGGCGGCAAGCAGCACGGCATCGGCGGCCTTCGCGGCGTCGAGCGTGGCGGCCGGCAGCGGATCGCCCACCGCGTCGATGGCGGCGCCGCCGATAAGCGATTCTTTGCAGTCGAAGCGCGTGTTGTATTTCGCGCCGACGGCGTTGAGGACCTTCACGCCCTCCGCGATGATCTCAGGGCCGATGCCATCGCCCGGCAACAGGCAGATGTCGTATTGCTTCGTCATGATGTGAGCCTCTTTCAAAAAGTGATTCGATTACATTCACATAGTAACGCACTAGGGCTTCCCACGGGCCCGTTCCCGCGGGAATCATGGATATGTTCACGAAGGACGATGCGCGCTTTGGCGACAAAGCGGCGGCACCGTCGTCCGAGCGTTTTCGCAAAATGGGCCGTTCCATTGCCGGAGGTGCTGCTTTTTGGGCCGCGCGGGGCTTGCCGCAGGCACGGCGGCTCGGACATACTCGCAAGCAGCAGCCCCTACGCTCAAGGAGGCCTTATATGGAAGGGGTCTTCGCCATCAAATGCCGCAACTGCGGCGGCCCCATGTATTCCCACCAGCAAACCCGCAGCTTCGATTGCGCCTATTGCGGAGCGAGCACGCCCTGGGCCGAAGGCGGACCGGAGCCGGCGCCCGCCATGGGCATCCGCCATCAGCCGCTTCAGGTGGTCGACGGCCTGCTTAAGCTGACGCGCGTCTCGCAGCTTGAGCCCGCGCAGGATTCCGACTGGTCCTACTACAAGCCTTACTGGCGCAACATGTCGCTGCTTGAGCGGCTGCTATGGGAAGACCCCGCAACCGCCGACGAGCTCCAAAACGCCGAGCACGTCAGCGTCCCCTGCCCGTTTTGCGGGGCAGCCTTCGAAGGCAAATCGACACAACGCGTGTTCGAATGCCCCTCGTGCGGCAACAAGATCGGCGTTGCCGATTTGCTCAAACCCGGTACGTTCAGCAAGCGCCTTTCCATGGGCACGGGGGCGGAACACATCCCTGAACAGGCCCTTCCCTGCCGTATTTCCGCACAGCAGGCGCGTGCGAACGCCCTTGCGCTCGTGCGCCAGCACCCCGAAGCCTTCGCCGGGCACGACGTGGACAAGGCCATCGAGGAGCAGATGGCCCTCACGTACGTGCCCGTGGAGCTTGCCGACCTGCGCATGATGGCATCGTTTCCCGGGAAGATACCGGGCAAAGAGTCTCTCGTGTACTTCGAGGTGCTCGACTGGGCGTGGCCGAAGACCTATTTCGTCGACATTCCGCTCATGGGCTTGCTCGAACCATGGGATTTCTCGGCGACAGCCCCGTTCGACCCCGCTATGCAGGAAGGCGACTTCCGCGTCATAGCCGCCGAAGGTCTGCTGAAGAAGAGCGCCGTCATCGACAAGTTGACGTATTCGCTTGCGGGAAACGATGCCGAGAAGGCGTTCGGATACAGCAAGAAGAGCATGCGCCAATGGGCCCGCAGCGTGCGTAAACACGCTTCCGGGCTGATGCTCGTGCCCATCTATTACGTCGATCGACCCGCCTCGGACAGACGCGATGGCGAGCAAGTGCGCATAGCCGTGAACGGGCAGACCGGCCGCGCCGCCGCCGTGGCGTTCAGCGAGAAAAAGGAGATCCACGTGCAGGCACCGCTCAACCCGGGCCTTCATCTGTCCGCCGAGAGCACCGTGCACGTAACGCCCATCGAGGTGAAGTACGCGAAATCGCCGTTTCTGTACAAGATCGTCCGCATCGGCGGCAACGATGGCGCCGTCCAAACGGCAACGGCCGGCGAAGCGTCGTACCGGGAGGAGAAACCGCGCCGCAAAGGCCTGCTCAGCATGCTGTTCGGGGATTAGGCAAGCACGGCGCCGCGATGGGCGAAAGCATGTGAACAAGGGACATGGGTGCGTTCACGAGCACTGCCTGCCCCGGATGCAAGAGGGCGGCTTGCCGAATGCAAGCCGCCCTCTTTCCTGTTGCGGTCGATACCCTGCCCCCTGGACGTGAACAGGGGACGGGGCGTGCGTTCACGAGCGTCCTTCTGCACCGTGGAGGTCAGCTGTGAACATGCACCTCCGTCCCCTGTTCACGAATCGGCGCCGCTAACGGCTATTCGATGCCGAGCACCTTGCGGGTGCGGTTGATCAAGCCGCCTTCCTCGATGATCTCGCGGATGAACGGCGGGAACGGCTGGGCCTTGAACGTTTCGCCGGTGGTGGTATTGGTGATGACGCCGGCATCGGCGTCCACGTCCACCACATCGCCCTGCTTGATAGCGTCCACCGCCTCGGGGCATTCCATGATGGCCAGGCCGGTGTTGATGGAGTTGCGGTAGAAGATGCGCGCAAAGGACTTGGCGATGACCACGTCCACGCCCGCAGCCTTGATGGCGATGGGCGCATGCTCGCGCGACGAGCCGCAGCCGAAGTTCTCCTCTGCCACGATGATGTCGCCCTTGTGCACCTTCTTCACGAAGTCCTTGTCCAGATCCTCCAAGCAGTGCGCTGCCAGCCACTCGGGATCGGAGGAGTTGAGGTAACGGGCCGGAATGATGACGTCGGTGTCGATGTCGCGGCCGTAACGATGCGCGGTACCCTTGAAATGCATAATAGGTTCCTTCCCTTATCCGTTATTCCGCAATATCCTCGGGCAGGCCTATGTGGCCGAGCACGGCGCTAGCCGCGGCAACCGCCGGGCTTGCCAGATACACCTCGGACGTGGGGTCGCCCATGCGGCCGACGAAGTTGCGGTTCGAAGTGGAAACGCAGCGCTCGCCAGCGGCCAGGATGCCCATGTAACCGCCCAGGCACGGGCCGCACGTGGGCGTGGAAACGGCGCAGTTGGCGTCAAGGAACACGTCCATCAGGCCCTCGGCGATGCACTGCTTATACACGGCCTGCGTTGCCGGGATGACGATGCAGCGCACGTCGGGGTGCACCTTGCGGCCGCGCAGCACGTCGGCTGCCTGGCGCATGTCCTCCAAGCGGCCGTTGGTGCAGCTGCCGATAACCGCCTGATCGATCTTCACGTCACGGGATTCGGCCGCCGGGCGCGTGTTGGACGGCAGATGCGGCCACGCCACGGTAGCCGGGATATCGGCGGCGTCGATCTCGTATACATGAGCGTACACGGCATCGGGGTCGGAGTGGTATTCGGTATAGGGGCGCTCGGTGCGGCCGTCCATGTAGGCGCGCGTGATGTCATCCACCTCGATAAGGCCCGCCTTGCCGCCGGCCTCGATGGCCATGTTGGAGATGGAAAGGCGCTGGTCCATGGACATGGTGCGGATAGCGCCACCCGTGAACTCCATGGCCTTGTACAGCGCGCCGTCAACGCCGATCATGCCGATGATGTACAGGATGACGTCCTTGCCGGTGACGCCGGGGGCAAGCTGGCCGTCGATCTTGAACAGCAGGCTTTCGGGCACCTTGAACCACGCCTTGCCCGTGGCATAGCCCACGGCGGCGTCGGTGGAGCCAACGCCGGTGGAGAATGCGCCGAGGGCGCCATAGGTGCAGGTATGGGAATCGGCACCGATAATCAGATCGCCCGCGCCCACGACGCCCTGCTCGGGCAGCAGCGCGTGCTCGACGCCCATGCAACCGACCTCGTAGTAATGCGTGATGCCCTGCTCACGGGCGAAATCGCGCACCTGCTTGGCCTGCTCGGCGCTTTTGATGTCCTTGTTCGGAACGTAGTGATCGGGAACCAGGGCGATCTTGGTGGGATCGAACACCTTCTCCACGCCGATTTGCTTGAAATTCTTAATGGCGATAGGCGACGTGATGTCGTTGGAAAGCACCAGATCGAGATTGCACTCGATCAACTGCCCCGGCTCGACTTCGTCAAGCCCCGCATGTGCGGCCAAGATCTTCTCGGCCATGGTCATGGGACGTGCCATGTTCGCTCCTTCGATTTACAGCCTCGCTTGCCCGTATACCGGGCATTTTGTAAAACTGGTTGATTGTACCACCGGCGTTTCTCGAAAATACGGAAGAGCCCCGTCGGGGCTCTTCTTCGTAACATATTGTTTACGTTCGCTAACGCAAGACATGCTTAGCGGTTGCCACAATCACGCCCAACGAAGGCTCATACGGCGACCGTCGCGCGTGGCGTCCGAAGCCGCCCTGCACCATGAAGCCCGATGTTACCAGGTTCCACCGTAGGTGCCGTAGAATCCGGGATCGCAAGCGGCCACGAACGCGGCGAGCATGCCGCCTATCATCATGGTGAAGATGATGCCGGCAAGCATCCACACGGCGAAGCCGATAGCGGAGAATTTCACGGCGTCGTTTTTCACCTGGGGGTATTTATCGGCATTGCATACCCAGGCAAGCAAAATGCCCGGGATGCCCACCAAGGCGCCGATGACGAACCAGGCGAACTTCATGCCGCCCGACAGCTTCATGAGCGGCGCCGGAGGATACACCGGCTGCGCATACGTAGGCTGTGCGTAGGGCTGCTGTTGCTGGGCCTGCGCATACGGCTGCTCAGGCTGGGCCGGAGGCACCTGGGAGGCACCGGGAGCGTCTTGCGGCTGTGCCGGCGGGACCTGGGAGGCCGCAGCAGGGCCTTGCGTCCTATCGGCAGACTGAGCTGACGCCTGCTGCTGGGCGGGCGCCTGCGGGGAAGCCGGCTGCTCGGGCTGCGTGATGGGGTTATCGTTATGCTCGGTCATGAACGGACCTTTCTCTTGGTTGCAAGGGCCGCGTTCGGACCCCGCTTCGATATCCCCAGTATACGCAACGCCCAGCCGCTTTGGGCAAACCGTTGCCGTCCTGATGCAAAGCAGCACGTGCGGAACATCTGGCGAGCGAAGCCAGGGGAGGCATCGCACCCGCAGCTTACAGCAAGGCCGTTACCGCGCCCTTAGGGCTGCAGACCCGATAACCCTGCCCTGCGCAGCATGCAAAGAGGGCGGCCCCGAGGACCGCCCGCTGGCAATGCTTCTTTTCGCTAGCCGCCGTTAGCGCTTCGCGAGCGCCGTGCACAGCGCGTCGAGCAGCGTGATGGCGAAATGCTGGGCAGAACGGCCCACGCCGGCGTCCTCCCACATGCTGCCGGGAAGCTCGACGGCGATGCGCGCCGGGTCGGCCCGCATGGCCGCTTCAAGCGCCGATTCCAGACGCATGGACAGCGTCTCCTCAGGGGCGAACCCCACGCGAGGAGCGTTGCCCGTCTGCTCCTCGGGCAGCACGATGTGCACGAGCAGCATCTGCTCATCGGGCGCCACAAGCAGGTTATCGGCGCTGACGATCTTCGATGCGGGATTGGTGGCAAGCGCCAGGTTGCTCATGCGCGAGGCCACGCTGCGCGTGAACTCCTGCGTGCCGAATAAGCACAGCGCGTTGCGCTCCAGCACGCCGGCTGCGCGTGCGAAGCCCAGATGAGAGGAGCTGCGCACGGCCTCCTTGCCCTCCCAGGAATGATGAAGGTTGCGGATGGCGGCATACGTGTAAGCGCCGGCTATGCCGTCGGTGGGCAGGCCCAGGTTCGTCTGGAATTTGCGCAGGGCAAGCTCGGTGAACGCGCCGAAAATGCCGTCAATGTCGCCACAGGCGAAGCCGAGCGCGGAAAGCGCCTTCTGCAGCTGCTGCACGTCATGACCGTGGAAGTGGGGCATGCGCAGGTACAGCGTGCGGTCGCCCAGGCAAAACGACGCATCCACCAGGGCAGCCCAGGTTTTCTCGTCCACCTCGTCGCCGCACTCGAGCTGTGCTTGGGAACGGAAGGAGGCGACGGCCTTCGCCGTTTCGGGCCCGAACAGGCCGTCGATGCAGGCCTCGTCCAGAAGCCCGATGCGGGAGAGACGGTGCTGCACGTCCTCGACGGCAGCACCGGAATCGTTGAGTTTAATGGTTTCCATTGCACCCACCTACTTCAGTCGGTTCACAAACCAATCGGCCATGGAGATCAGCAGATCGCGCGACAGGGACGGCCCCACCTTTTCCACCAAGCGGCCCTTCGCGGTGTTGGTCAGGTTCTCGGCGTAAGCGCGCGCATACTCGACGCTGCCCGTGGCCTGCATGATGTCGACCGCCTCGGCGAGCACCGCCGGGTCCTTCTCCTTGGCGGACAAGATCTGGATAAGGCGTTCGCGCGCCTCAGGGGCGGCGTTTGCCAGGGCGTGCACCACCACCAGCGTGCGCTTGCCCTCGGTAATGTCGCTGCGGAAGTCCTTCTTCGTGGACTCCTCGCTGCCGATGAGGTTGAGCAGGTCGTCCTGGATCTGGAACGCCAAGCCCGTATCAAGGCCATAGCTGCGCAGGGCCTCCACCTCCTCGGCCGTGCCACCGCCGATGATGGCGCCCACGGCCAGCGGCACCGCGCCGGAGTAGTGGGCGGTTTTATGCGTGGCCATGACCAGGTAGTCCTCGGGAGCGATGTCGTAGCGGCCATCGCGCGCCCATCCGATGTCGAGAGCCTGCCCCTCTATGGTGCGACGCGTCATCTCGATGAGCTCGGAGATAACGCGCACCTTCGTATGATCGTCAAGATCGGGGTCTTCCACAACCGTGCCGTTCACCAGGGACAGAGCCAGGTCGCCAGCATTGATGGCAAGGCCGATGCCCTCCGTGCAGTGCATGCACGGCTCGCCGCGGCGAAGCTCCGCCTCATCGGCGATATCATCATGGATGAGGGCTGCGGTATGGAAATGCTCGATAGCCGCCGCCGCGCTGGTGGCCAGGCGCATGTCGCCGCCTACGGCTAGGCATGCGGCGAAGCAGATGAGCGGGCGATGGCGCTTGCCGCCGTTTTCGCTATACCGCTTCAGCGGCGCGTACAGGTAACGATCCATGTCGGGGTGCGTTCCCGCGGGAAGGTAGGTGTTCACCAGATCCCCTACCTGATCGGCATAGGCCATCAGATAGCCTTCGAAGGTTTTCGGGGGTTCGGCTACGTCTGCGATGATCTCGTTGATGTTCTTCATAGCGCTTTCTTGATTCGAATCGCTTGCATGCTCCTTGCCATGGTACCACAAGCGCATTGCGCTCACGCGCCCCTCCGGACAAGCGGCGCAATCAGCCAAGGAACTTCAAATTGACCGCCGCCTAGACGCCCTCGCGGCTTTTTCTGATATGATGGTTGACGCGCTTGGGAGCGTGGCGGAATCGGCATACGCAGCGGACTTAAAATCCGCCGCCGCAAGGCTTGTGGGTTCGAATCCCACCGCTCCTACCATGCGAACACGGAAACGG
>NZ_QUCY01000016.1:10701-48529 GCF_003474385.1 Eggerthella sp. AM16-19 | reverse complement strand
CCGCGCCGGGGGCCGTTTTGCATGTTCAGGCAGATCCGATACGCAGCGGCGCGGGACCGCTCGCTAGGCATCGACGCACGTCGTCTTGCTTGGAAGGCGGGCCTATCCGAGCTTGGCCGCGTCCAATATGATGCCGTGCAGGATGTCCGTCTCGCTGACGGTGAACCCGTCCACGCCGACGGCGTCCATGACAGCCTGCATGATGACCAAGCCTGCCACGATGACCGGCGCTCGGCCGGGGTCCAAGCCCACGACCTGGCTGCGCCGCTCCAGGGGCATGGCGGCAAGCTGCGAGTACTGCCGATCGAGCTGCGGGCGCGTCACGTGCGCCTTATGCACCTTCGTCGAATCGTACACGCGCATCTGGTCGCGCACCGCGACCACCGTGGTAGCCGTACCCGCGACCGCCACCAGACGCTCAGGCGCCACGCCGGCCTTCCCGGCTTCCCCGAGATGCTCGGCAAGCTGCCGCGCTACCCATTCGCGCGCCGCTTCAAGCTCGGCGGGTTCGGGAGGGTCGGTGCGGATGAACTTCTCGGTGACGCGACGGCACCCGATATCGAAGGAGTGCGCCCACGCGGGCGCTTGGCCCGCATGGCCCACCACCATCTCGGTGGAGCCGCCGCCGATATCCACCACCATAAGGTCCTGGCCAGGGAAATCGCACGATGCACCCGAGAACGACAGCCCCGCCTCCTTCCAACCGGGTATGACCGAAAGGACAACGCCGAGCTGCGCCAAACGCCGCACGAACTCATCGGAGTTCCCTGCATCGCGCGATGCCGAGGTGGCTACCGCGATGGTCTTGGCGATGGGGGCGCCCTGCTCGGCAAGGCGGTCGCGCACGGCGCAATACCCCCCTACCGTTTCAACGGTGCGGTCGATTGCGGCAGGCAAGAGCATACCGGTGGCATCGACGCCTTCGCCAAGGTTGGTGATGGCGTATTCGCGATCCACCTCATGGATGGCGCCCGCGGCGTCGACGTCCGCCACGAGCATGCGGCACGTGACCGTTCCGATGTCGATGGCGGCATAGCGCCCTGCAGCAAATCCTTGCATGCGGCTTTCGGTCATGGCAACCCCCTTGCCTGCTTATTTGTAGCCGAACACCAGATCGAGCAGCGGCGAGTACCACGTATCGGGCGCCTGCACGCTATCGGAGGAGATGTTGGGCGTGATGGTGGAGCCCTGCTGGGTTTCCTCCAAGTTCAAACCGCGCACATTGGCGGATTCCTCGCCTTTTTTCACCCAGCCGAGCTGCTCGTGGGCACGCTGCTCGACGCCTGCATCGGTTTGCAGGGAATCGACGTCGGATTGCAGCTCCTGGTTGCGATCGACGAGCGCATCGTATTCGATGACCAGCTTATCGTGGTCGCGCACGCTGCAATAGTAGCGCTGCGCGGTGGGATACAGGAACACCGTGGACATGACCAGGCACGCCGCCACGGCAGCGCCGATCATGAACGTGCGGGAGCCCATGGCGCCCATAAGGGTGTCTTTGGAAAAGCGCGCACGGCGGCGGTTGCGCGACGGCGCAGCCTCATCGGTCTGCATGCGCTGGGCACGACGCTGGCTTGCGCCCATCTGCCCTTTGTACACGGCTGCGCGCGGGGAATCGTCGCTCTCGGGCGCTTGCCCGCCGAACTGCTTCTCGAACGCGCGGCCGGCCTTGGCCTTGGCGCGCGCCTTGGCCTTGGCGCGACGGCGATCGGCTGCCGTGATCCGACCCTCTTCCGGCTCCTGGGCGCGCTCATCGCGCTCTTGCGCGGAAACGCGAGAGGAACGACGCTGCTCGGCAACGGTTTCGCCGCGCTTGCGGGCGGCACGGGAGGCGCCGCGACGCTGCCGCGCGGGATGCTGGAAGGCCCCCTCTTCGGAATACGGCTGCGCAAACGCGTCCTCGGAAAGATAGGACAGCAAAGGCGAGCTTTGGCGGCGCGGGGCTTGCGAGGGACGCTGGCCCGCACGGGCACGACCCGCCTGCGAGCGCTCCGCCCAATCGCGATGTTGATGTTCTGGGTAACGGGAACCGCCTCGCTTGACGTCGTCGAACGAGAGGATACGAGCTTGCCGTGACATTGATGACCGCCCCTTAGCGCATGTGGTTCGATTAAGTGTGTGATTTGATGCAAGAAGCATTCGGTAGGATAGCACATCGTGCGACGCCGCGCGGCCGGCACCCAAGACGGAAAACCGCCCGTCTCCAAGATGGAAACGGGCGGCTGGCATGCGGTTTAGCTTCAGCGATGGGCGCCTTCGCGCCTTTAGAGGTCGAGCTTTTTAATATAAGCTCTCCATTTTTCGAACGAGTCGTCGCTGATGGCGTGTTCCATAAGGCAGGCTTCGCTCTCGGCAACGTCGGCGGGAATGCCCAGCTCCTTGTGCAGGAACTTCGAAAGCATGCAATGACGCTCGTAGATGGCGGTGCCATAGGCAAAGCCAGCCTCGGTGAGGGTGATATCGCCGTAATACGGCTGCTCGGCAAGCGCCTTCTCCTTCAGCGCGGTGACCGCCTTGTTCACGGATGCCTTGGAAACGCCCATTTTGTTGGCGATGTCGACAGATCGGACGGACACCTCCGTGGTGCCCCCGAGCATTACGATGGCCTCAAGGTAATCCTCGTGCGATTTGGACATCTTCTCCATTGGGCACTCCTTTCATAGTTGCCCTCATAGTACCACAGGGCGATAGCATAACGCTAAAAGCGCATAGCTGCGCATTCGATCTGCTCAAGCAGCCTGCGGATTCACGAGGGAAACTCGAAAAGGGAAACGTGGCCGACGAGGGTGGAGAGGGGGGTATGGAACCCTCGTCGGCCTGCTGATACGGCGGGGCCAGACGAGAAGAGCCCTGCCGCCGGGTCAGCAAAAGAAAGAGAGGCGTCGAATGGCTTTTGCGAGGGGGAACGCTTGCCATCGACATTTGTCAGTATAGGGTAACTTTAGTAAACCGTCAATAACTTTTCGAAAAAAGTTTTCCTTAGCGATCTTCTCATTTTGCGCTCTTGATTCGCGAGCTCACCCGAACGCTTCGTTTGCGTTTGACACGGGTGCGGACGGGCTTCCCGTTGCCGGTCGATTTGGCTCCCAAGCCCATTCGAATGTTTCGCATGCGAACCTCCCCTGCCGCCGGACATCACGCGCAGGCAGCTGCGTCGCACGAGACGAGCGCGCTGCGCGCCCCGCCCCCCGACCGCAAGGCCGCCATATACGCGGAGGGGCCGGCATCAAGCCGGCCCCTCCCCTTGGTAGCATCTTCTATGCCGCGGACATGCCCGCAGCTGCTTATCTGCCGGACACGGCCTTGCTCATGTCGGCGGCCATGCGCGCCGCGGCGCTGCACCCCGTGCACCCGCCGCAGCCGCCCGAACAGCCGCGCGGGCTATCGGCATGGCAGTCGCACATACCGCGGCTCCATAGACGGTGCACGGCCCATGCAGCCCATGCGACCACGATCAGCAGGACCCCCACAGTCGGCAGGTTGAATTCCAGACCCAAGATCACAGCCCGACTCCTTTCCTAAGCTGCACGCCTATGCCGGCGCGCGAAAATTGTTTACCTTGGATAATACTACGAACGACAGCGGGACGCCACCCGAAGGCGACGTCCCGCTTAAAGCAGCTCACGTCTTCGCAAAACCATCATCGATGGTTTTCTGGCCCGATATCGGTCTTACGAGATGGTCGCAGTGCTACTTGTCCTGCTTCTCCTCACGCTTGGGCATGGGGCGGAAGATCTGGAACAGCATGGCGGCTGCGATGACGATAGCCACCACGGTGAACACGTTGAACTCGACCTCGCCGGTCGCAAGGCCGACGAACTGGTAGAGCATGGTGCCCACGCACCAGGCGAAACCGCACAGGTAGCCGATGGTGATCCAGAACCACTTCGGAGAGTTCTGCTGCTGGCGGATGGTGCCCATGGCGGCGAAGCAAGGAGCGCACAGCAGGTTGAACGCGCAGAAGGCGACCACGGCAGCGGTGGAACCGCCGAGCATCTGCAGGAAGCCGAACCACAGCTGCGGGTCAGCCTCGCCGTAATCGGCAAGCTGCGTGATGATGCCCACGGTTGCCACGACGTTCTCCTTGGCTACCAAGCCGGTGACGGCGGTCGCCGCGGCCTGCCAGTTATCGAAGCCCAGCGGCGCGAAGATCCAGGCGAGCAGATTGCCCAGGCCGGCCATGAGGCTGTGCTCCATGTAGTCGGGCGCATCGGGGTCGAGCAGGCCGAAGCCCTCGCCCGCATCGCCGAAGTTCATGAGGAACCAGATGACGATGGTGGACAGGAAGATGATGGTACCTGCCTTGATGATGTAGCCCTTCACGCGCTCCCACATGGACAGCAGGATGGACTTCACCGTGGGCATATGGTACTCGGGCAGCTCCATGACGAACGGGGTGGCGTCGCCGGCGAACAGCTTGGTCTTCTTCAGCATGATGCCGGACAGGATGATGGCGATGACGCCCAGGAAGTAGAACATGGGGGCCACGTACCACGTTGCAGAGGAATCACCGGACGCCAGAGCGCCAAACACGAGCGCGATGATGGGCATCTTCGCGCCGCACGGGATCATCGTGGTGGTCATGATGGTCATGCGACGGTCCATCTCGTTCTCGATGGTCTTGGTGGACATGACGGCGGGCACGCCGCAGCCGGAAGCGATGAGCATCGGGATGAACGATTTACCGGACAGGCCGAACTTGCGGAAGATGCGGTCCATGATGAACGCGACGCGGGACATGTAGCCGCACAGCTCCAGGATGCCCAGCAGCAGGAACAGGATGACCATCTGCGGGATGAAGCCGATGACGGCGCCGACGCCGGAGACGATGCCGTCATTGACGAGGGACTGCAGCCACGGCGCGACGTCTGCCGCTTCCATGGCATCGGCGATGATGGCGCCCAGACCCGGGATCCACAGGCCCCACGTGCCGTCGGACGGATCGGGCTCTTCGACCTCAAGCGCCTTCTGGTAATCGGCGAACGTGATGGACTGCTCCTCCACGTTGCCATCCTCGTCCTCGACCTCCATGGTGGCCACGGCGTGCGAGGCTTGCGCCTGCTCGTCGAAGTCGGCGACGATGGCCTGCGCCTCCTCGTATTCGGCCATGGCGTCTTCGTAGTCGGCCACGGCGTCCTCATCGGCACCGTCTTCAGGCGCCTCAGGTTCCTCGGCGGCTAAGGCGTCGAGCACTTCCTGCGATGCATCGGAAGGCAGCTCGGACTCTTCATCCTCGCCCAGAATGTTCTCGACATAAGCCACAACCTGGGAATGCGCATCCTCGTATTCCTCGGTGGCCTCGTCGAACGCGGCATTGCCGGTGTAGAGCCAGCCATCGCCGGAAATGCCGTCATTGGCCCAGTCAGTCACCACGCCGCCGCCGACGGAAACCGCCAGCCAGTACACGAAGAACATGATGACGATGAAGATGGGCAGGCCAAGCCAGCGGTTGGTGACCACGCGGTCGATCTTCTGCGAGGTGGTCAGGCCCGTGCGCGTGCGCTTGACGGTCTTGTCCACAACGTGGCTGATGGCATCGTAGCGCTCGGCAGTGATGATGGATTCCGCATCATCGTCGAGCTTGTCCTCGATGGAGGTGCGGATAGCGGAGATGGCGTCCAAGTCGGCTTGAGACAGCTTGAGGTCGGCGATGGTTTTGTCCTCGGCCTCGAAAAGCTTGATGGCGTACCAGCGCGCAGCGTTAGAAGCGACCTTATCGCCGAGGACGCCCTCGATCTTGACGAGCGCCTCCTCGACGGCAGCGTCGAATTTCATCTGCGATGCAGGGACTTTCTTGCTTCGAGCTGCATCAATGGCGGCCTTGACAACATCCTCCATGCCGCGGCCCTTCAGCGCCGAGGTAGGAACGATGGGGCAGCCCAGCTCGCGGGACAGACCGTCGACGTCGATCTTGTCGCCGTTCTTCTCCACCAGGTCCATCATGTTCAGCGCAATCACGACCGGGACGCCCAGATTCAGAATCTGGCTGGTCAGATACAGGTTGCGCTCAAGGTTGGTGGCGTCCACCAGGTTGATGACGGCGTCGGGGCCGCCTTCGAGCAGGTAATCGCGCGCCACGATCTCCTCGGGCGAATACGGGGACAGCGAGTAGATGCCCGGCAGGTCCGTGATGGTCACGTCCTTGTCGCGCGTGTACTTGCCCTCCTTCTTCTCGACGGTGACACCCGGCCAGTTGCCAACGTATTGATTGGCGCCTGTCAGGTCGTTGAACATCGTCGTCTTGCCGCAGTTCGGGTTGCCGGCAAGGGCAATGCAGATTCCCATGATCTACCTTTCTTGCGAATCGATTCGGCTTCTTGCGCTGTTCTGGGTTTCGATGTTTCACACCGTCCCAGTTCAGAAGCCATTTTGAGTTAGGTTACGGTAACTCGTTCCGGTAAAAAACGGCGCACTCGCGCCACTGCCCATCGACGGTCGATGCGCCGGCTGTTACGCCGGCGTACATGCTAGTCGACGAGGATGCACTCCGCCTCGCTTTTGCGCAGCGACAGCTCGTAACCGCGAACCGTCACCTCGATGGGATCTCCAAGCGGCGCCACCTTGCGCACGTACACCCCGACGCCTTTCGTGATGCCCATGTCCATGATGTGACGCTTGAGCGCGCCCTCTCCGCTTAGGCGGCGCACCGTAGCAGATTCGCCGACCTGCACATCACGCAGCGTTTTGCCCTGAATCTCGGCCATCTAGCCCTATCCTCGCTTTCTTATGCTTCTCTCCATGCCCTTATACTGGCGGCTGCAGCGCAGCCGCACGAACGGCCGCAGCGTCTTCCCACTGCGGCCGGATTCGCCTACTGCGGCGGCAGATCGGCCGCTATGCCGTTGCCGCGGAGGTGATGATATGGGACGCCGCTTGACGGCCGATGGCCACCTGCGCGCCTTTGACGGAGACGATCAGGTCTCCCGCCACGCCCGACACCACCTTGACCTCCGCTCCTTCCACGAAGCCGAGATTCTCAAGATGATGCTGCAAGTCGCCCCTCCCGCGCACTTTGACGACATGCGCGGATTCGCCCTCTTTCAGGAAGGAAAGCGGCATCTGCTGGACGGACACGCTAGAAGCTCGCGCAGCCTTCGCCGCAGCGCTCGTCATCGCAGTCTCCATGATGTTCTCCCTTCATTTGTTTGACGCATATAACAGAATGATGTTACATCAGATTGACTTTGCATGGAAGCCTTGGGCAACTTATTGTTCGATACGGGTAAATTTTCAAAGTTTCACCACATTTACTTCGAAACGAGCGAAGCGCGGCTGAAGATGCCGGACGAGCGGACATGAAAAGCGTTCCGACTGCAAACTTGCTCTCCGCCACCCTTCCTACCCGCATCCGTCGAAACCGCTCGCAAGTATTTCCCGCACTAAAGGAGGGCGAGCCCTCTACAACTAGGCGGCACGAGTCCCGGCATCGATCTTATTTGCCGAAAACGTCGTTCGCCACCGTTTGTCTGAAGAACGGGAAAATCATCTTCCATCTGTACTTTCGCAGGAATATTATGCGTACCGTGAATAATCCCCCTTTTCGCAATGCCGAAGGAGGCACCAAGCCCATGCAAGAGAATCGCTATATCGATACGCGCGGATGCATCGACCGACCCGTTGAATTCACCGAGGCCGTTATCAACGGCCTGGCAGATGGCGGCGGACTGTACGTTCCGCAGCATATCCCCGAGCTTGCGCTCGACGAGATCTGCGAGTTGGCTCAGCTGCCCTATGCGCAGCGCGCCGCACGCATCTACAAGGCCTTCGGCGTCGACCTTCCCGCTCAGGTCATAGACGAGCTTATGGCGCAGGCCTATAGCGACAACTTCGACGACGAGCGCATCTGCCCCATCACCTCCCTTGATGCCGACACCCACGTCCTTGAGCTGTGGCACGGCCCCACCAGCGCCTTCAAGGACATGGCGCTGCAGTGCCTGCCGCGCTTCTTCAGCGCATCGGCAGCCCAGCTGCGCGAGCAGGGCAAGCTCAACCACGATTTCCTTATCCTGGTGGCAACGTCGGGAGACACCGGCAAGGCCGCCCTCGAAGGCTTCCGCGACCTGCCCCACGTCTCCATCTCGGTCATGTATCCCGACGGCGGGGTGAGCGACATCCAGTACCGCCAGATGGCCACGCAACGCGGATCAAACGTCAACGTGTGGGGCGTGCGCGGCAACTTCGACGATTGTCAGACGGGCGCTAAGAACGTGTTCGGCGACGCAGCCTTCGCCGAGAAGCTGCTCTCCGAGCATGGCGTCTCCCTTTCCAGCGCGAATTCCATCAACTGGGGCCGCCTGCTGCCGCAGGTGGTGTACTACGTGTCCGCCTACTCGCAGCTGGTGGCAGACGGCAAGCTTGCAGCCGGCGCCCCGCTTGACGTATGCGTGCCTACCGGCAACTTCGGCAACATCCTTGCCGCGTACTACGCCAAGCGTATGGGAGTGCCCATCGACATGCTGTACTGCGCCAGCAACGAGAACCGCGTGCTCACCGACTTCATCAACACCGGCACCTACGACGTGTCCGACCGCCCGTTCGTGCTGACCCCCTCCCCTTCCATGGACATCCTGGTCAGCTCCAACCTGGAGCGCCAGCTGTTCGAGCTGACGGGCCGCAACCCCGAAGCGATCGCCGGCTGGATGGCCGACCTGAAGCAGCAGCGCTGCTTCCGCGTGGACGAGGACACGTTCAAGGCCGTTCGCAAGCACTTTGCCGCCGACAGCGTGGACAACGCCGAGTGTCTGCGCACCATCAAAGAGGTGCTCGACAAGCACGACTACCTACTCGACCCGCATACCGCCGTAGCATACCGCGCCGCGCAGAACCTGCGCGGCGAAAACCCCGTGCTCATCGCCAGCACCGCCCACTGGGCCAAGTTCGGCAACAACGTGTACCGCGCCTTGCACGATATGCAGCCCGGCCAGCCCCTGCCGGAAAACATTGCCGCGCTTTCCGGCTGCGGCCTCAACGACCTGGTCGCCGACGAATCGGGCCACCACGACGTGCCGCGCTGCCTGGCGGAACTCGACGGTCTGCCCATCAGGTTCACCGAAGTCATCGACGGCACCACCGAGGACATCGAGAGCGCGACGGAGCGGTTTCTCGCTGCCTTGGACAACGAATAGCAGCACACACGAGGGGAACCGAAGGACCATTCATGAACAAACTATCCAAGCTTAAACCGATCGTCAGGCTTTCCGTGGTCAATCCCGACACGGAAAGCAACTCGGTGTTCGGCCGCGGCATCGCCAGCCTGTGCATCGGCGTGCGCGACACCGGCTCCTTAAACGCCGCAGCCAAGAGCATGGGCATGGCATACAGCAAGGCATGGCGCATCATCAAGGACACAGAAGCAGCCCTTGACGTGCAGCTTCTTTACCGCGATGGCGCCCACGGAAGCCGACTGACCGAAGATTGCGAGCAGATTCTTGCCGCATACCAGGCCATCGAGGAGCAGCTTCAATCGCAAGCCGAGGACAGCTTCGAAAAGCAGGTTGATGGCCAGTAGCCGATAACCGCTCGCCCTGTGCATCATCTCGAGGTCCTTCGACGATAACGTGCAGATAAGGCGGATCGGCCTTATCTCGTTTTTTGTGATGCGACGCTACCGCGCATCACGCCAAGCGCCCCAGCACGCACCGCGCCCCGGATCGAGCCGCCAACCGATGGCGGCTCGATCCGTATTCCACGCCTACGAAACCCAAATGCCCTCGTATCTCGGCAAGGCCCATCCAAGATACGCCGTCATAGAGCACGTCACCTTCAGCTTCGGCGCCGGCGGCTGGGATGCCGAAGCATCGGCATATGCGCCGATAACGCCGACCGCCTCCCTTGCACGCCCCTCGGCCTCGTACCATACGCTGGGACGCCGCGAAAACGACAGCACCTCCCCGTAGGCCACCTCTTGCGCAGGCGGCAGCATGGATTCCCCGTCCACCTCGGCTTCAAGCTGCTTATCGGCGAAGCACCGCCGCTCAGAGAACAACTCCCGAGCCATATCCGTCAATGCATAGCGGACCTCGGCGATATTGCGCCCGAACAGATCCAACGTCGCCCCCTGCACCACCGTCCCATCCGCGAACGGAACGGTGCACGCGGCATCGACGAACCACCCCTCCACCTTCTCACACCCGGGTTTCAAGGCAATTGCGCGCGCATCGGAGGAGGCGCTGTACGAGGACGATTCGTCGACGCGTTCGGACCAGCAAGGCTCTCGTTCGCCATCCACGAAATAGCGCACCGTGGTGAAGGGGTTCACTACCTGCAAAGGCTTTGAAACGGCGCATCCCAGATACGCGGCATGCAGGTATGCGGTAGTCGCGCGCACGATGCACGCCAGCCGCTTTCCCGCCAAGTGCTCGCCGACCTGAAGCGTCCGCCCCGTTTCCTCAAGAAGCCCCGCTGGCACGATTCGGGCGCTTATGCCATGAATCGGCATCCCGCCGCAGGATGCCTCCTGCCCGTCTTGGACCCACTCGGACCAACTCCCATCCTTCCCGCACACGCGATAACGCACATGAAAGCGCGAGGAGGCATCCCCGCCGAGCTTTATGCTGAGACCCTGCGCCTCGGCCCCCTCTTGAGAGGCATCGCGCCACGCTCCGGACGAGGCGATTTGCACGGCAAGCCCCGGCTCGCTTCCTTCGGCCGATAGGTTCAAAGCACGCAAAGCCCCGGCATGCCCGCGCGTTCCCACCACGTTCGCCGCCGGTTGCGCATCAAGCCACAGGCGCCCGCCGCCGAACGACACGCATGCGCGGCCCGTGACCTCGGGAATCTCGGAGACGGCTTCTCCCTGACCGTCATCGGCAAACCACAGGTATTCGTATCGAATGCCCTTCGCATCGGCCGATGCGCCTCCGGGCCTGAACGCGGTCCGGGGGTCGGGAACGCCAAGCGAAGCGCCCACGACAACCGTCGAGCCGTCTGCAGCGCCCTCAAGGTCGAACAGGTCGCCGTCCTCCGTGCCGAAACGAGCATCTTCGAGATGCCATATATGAGACTCGTTGCCCCACTCCCCATCGGCATAGCCGTTCGAATGGAACTGCACGCGCGCGCCGTTTTCCTGCGAGGCTCCCACGCGATCGAGCGCCATGCCGGAACAATCGCTGAAAAGCCATTGGCGCGATCCTCGCCCATGCACCCACACCGCCTGCGCGCGATCGGCGCCCGCGCGACGCTGAAGCTCCGCCGCGCTTGCGTCGAAACGCGGCCCGCCGCCTGCCTGGCCCAACGAAAGCGAGCCGTCGCCGGCGCAAACAGGCACGAAGCGAAACGTTCCGGCAAAGCGCTCGTCTTCGTGCGACACCGCTATCCAATGGCGTCTCGTCGAGGACGCAGAGGAAAACACGCCGCATCCCTGGCCGGCGCGAGGCCCGTCGACGCCCAGCTGCAGCGACGGAACCGTTGCCGGGGAGATGACGAGCACGCGGCCAGCCCATTGCGCCTCGCTTGCGATACCCACCCGTTTTGCTCGTTGCTTGACCCACTTCGTGGAAAAGCCGATAGGGGGATCGTCGGCCCGCTGGTAATACCAGTCCTTCCCATAGTAGTAATAGTTCCAAAACCACGACCTCAGCTGAAACCCATGCATCGCATCGCGCTCGGTACGCCGGATCCACACTGAATAATCCGATCCCGGATACTCGCGGTAATCGGTCCACACATGGCAACCGTCTCTATGGATGCCCGATCCTGCCTCATTGTCGATGACGACGATCTTCGACCCCTCTTCCACGCCCCCTTTAGGTGCACCGTCAACAGTGTGGAACAGGGTGAAACGCGTATCATCGCCCGAATCCGTGTGCCACAGGTTATACGAGGGATTCAGCTCGTTATAGCTTCCGCACGCTATCTCGAGCTTGCCCCTCATGTGGTAATACAGCTCCGTCGTGAAATCGCATGCCATGGCGATCTTAGTGGCCACCCTGATGAACTGCCGTGAGGAGATATCCCATTCAACCCAAGGCGTTTTCGCCGACACCTGCAAACCGGTGTACATATTCCCCGCCTGCTCGGCACCTGCCCCCGCCTGCACCGAACCGACCTCATTCCAAAACCTGTTGGCATAACGCGCGCCATATCCGCGGAAGATCAAGGACCCGTCCCACCAAGGTTCATCGGCAAACGCCATTCGGGGGTTGTACATAATCAGTCCAACGGCAACCGCCCCTAAACCGAACACGAAACCGCGGCGCGTGAGCACATGCCCATCCCCCGTTGACACGCCACCCGATGCGGGAACGCGGCGCCTTCGATTGCGCATCGCAGTTTTATGCCTCTGCCTCACCATCGCCCCGCCCTTCCTTCCTGCGGCGCCCATCGAAACGACCTCAAGCCAGCCCACCTCCCAGAAACGCCAGCAGATCGACCACCGTGGGAACGAGCACCAGCAACGTGGTAGGCGGCAAAAAGCAAACGGACAGCACCACATCGAGCTTCGTCGGCATCTTCCTGATATGTTCGAGCGCCGCCGCCTGTGCGCGCGAACGGGCAAGCGCAGCTTGATTGGCAAGCCCCTGCGCCACCGAGGCGCCCTGCTCTATGGCTTGGGTCAGCTGAGCGGCGAACGCAGTGACCTCCTGGCTTGCGCAGCGCTGCGCAAGGTTCGAAAGCGCCTTCGCGCGGGAATGCCCCAGCAAGTTGACCTCTTGGTCCACCAGGCGGAACTCATCGGCAAGCGGGCCGCTCAAGCTTTCGGCAACCTGACGAAAGCACTGCTCCACCGGAGATCCGGCGGCTATCGCCACGCCAAGCAATTCCATGGCGTCGGGCAATCCGGCATCGATGGCGGCGCGGCGCGCTTGGCGCTTCGATCGCAGATACAGCTGCAAGCCTCCGCAACCCGCCAGCCCCGCTCCGCAAACGACGAAAACGAAAACCGCCGGCGTTGCACGAAACGCGATGCACGCCGCAACGGCGATGACCACGCAGCCCGAAACCGCGGCAAAGCACACGCAACGCCAGGTTTCGGGCTCCAAAGCGATGCCCGCGCATCGAAGCCGTTCCCTTGACCGCTCCCGCTCCCTCATTGAAAGCGGGGCGAAACCCGCAAGCGCCTCCACAGCACGCGACCACAAGCGAGCCGGGCCCGCATGAGTCCGACCCCTCGACGAGCCGTCGGCCCGATCGAATCTTGCCCACGCCGGCATAAGCCCACGCGCTTTCACCCCGGCCCAAGCGTTGAGCGCCTCGTAAACCGCCAACCCCGCAGCAACCGCCAGCAGGCAGATCGCGCAAAACGTCAAGCTTCGCATGCATCACCCCCTAACCGGCGCGAGCGCGCCTAATACGAGAACCTTGTAATCCGACGGCACGCCGCAATACCCGCCACCTCCATGAGCGCAGCGCCCGCAAGCACGGCCCACCCCAGCGGGTTTTCCCGATAGAACAGGGAAAAAGCCGGGTTTGTGGCGAACATGAACGCGAAGATCGCAGGCATGGCGCACGCCACCACCACCGTGGCCATGCGCGTTCCCGCAAGTTCGCTGCGCAGCTCCTGCTGCATAAGGGCGCGGCCCTGGGCGTGCTCCGCGATTAGATCGAAGACCGCACCCATCGACCCGCCGAAACGCTGCTGGATGCGCATGGCCGACGCCAACGCCGCGACATCGGCGTCGCCCGTGCTTTGCGCCATGCGGGCAAGGGCCTGCACCAACGGCATGCCATAGGAAACGCGCGCGAGCACCGCCATCAGCTCCGAGCGCAGCGGCTCCGGCGCATGGTCGGCCGAGATCCGCAGCGCGCGCTCAAGGGTCAGCGAGCTCTTCACGCTGGCCGACAACTGAGGAACGAGCCGCACAAACTGCCGGGAAAGCAGCTCGCGCCGTTTCGCCCGTGCGCGCAGCACGTACAACGCCGCAGCGATGCAAACCAACCCTACGCCCAGCATCGCACCGAGCAGGCCACTTGCCCGCATGCCGAAAAATGCCGCGAACGCGCCCACGGTGCCCAAGCACAGCGTCCATGAAACCGGAGACGCCTCGATGCCCGCATCGCGCAGCATCCTGCCAAGCGGTCCTTCGACATCCGCCTTCGCCGACTCGGCATCGCGTTTGCCCAGTTCGTACAACGCCCGGTCCGACGCTCGGGCATCGCTTTCCTCGGCCCTTTGCCGCAACCTCAAAGACAGGGCGGTGCACGCCACCGCCGCTGCCGCCAAAAGCACGCCGAAGGCAAGCGCCCCGGAGAAGAATCCCTTCATAGCCATCGCCTTCCTACGACCCGAAAAACCATGATGGATCGAACCTCACCCCTGCCGCGAGCATGCGCAGCTTGATGCGCTGCGGCTGGACGCCGCATGCGCGCCAAGCTCCCGTGATGCGGCCGAACGCGTCCATGCCGCGCGGCTCGAACCGGAACAGCTCGGCGCGAGGGATGACCGTCGCGCCCTCGGGCATCTGGTCGACCGCCACGATGCTGGTAACGCGCCGCCCTCCGTCGCGCATGCGCTCCACATGGACGATCAAACCCCCCGCAAGCGACTCCGCGATCTGCTGCACGATGACGTCGCGACCCAAATCGGCGTTGGCGTAACCCACCATGGTGCGCAGACGGCTCAGCGCATTCCCCGGGTCGTTGGCATGCACGGTGGTCATCGAGCCGGGGTGGTCGGTCTGCATCGCCTGCAGCATCTCGTAAGCCTCCGCACCGCGGCATTCGCCCACGATGATGCGATCGGGGCGCCGGCGCAGCGAGAGCGCCACCAGCTCGCGCATGCCAACGGCCCCTTCGCCCTCGGTGTTCGCCTCGCGCGTCTGCATCCGCTCGACGTGCGCGGCACGCAACCGCAGCTCAGGCGTATCCTCGATGGTCAAGACGCGCTCGTCGTCGGGGATGAACCCGGAAAGCGCGCCGAGCATGGTCGTCTTTCCCGAGCCGGTGCCTCCGGATATGATCACGGGGCACCGGGCGCGCACCGCCGAACCCAAAAACTCCGCCATCACGGGGCTGAGGGCGCCTCGCGCCGTCAAATCCTCGATGCTCATGACGTCATCGCCGAACAGGCGAAGGTTGAGCGCGGGACCATCCGGGGCAAGCGGAGGCACGATGTAGGTTGCTCGCGCCTTGCCGCCCGGCAGCATGGCGCAGCCCATAGCATGCGCCTCGTCGCAGCGCATGCCCGCCTGCTCGGCGATCTTGTCGATGATGCGACGGAGATGGTCAGCATCGTCGAACCGAACGTACGGGCACGGCTCCAATCGCCCTGCGCGCTCCACGAACACATGCGGCTCCAAAAACCTTGCAACTCCGGCATCCATCGCCACGCCACCGCCGTTGACGATGATCTCGGTGATCCCAGGGTCCTCCAACAGCCCTTGCAAAGGGCCGTAGCGAAGGAAATCGTCTCCGACCGAACGGCATAAGCGAGCGACGTCGAGCTCTGCAAGGCCCAGATTCCACGCCCGCACGGCCTCTTGCACAAGCGACTGGATGGCCGATTCCACCTCCACGGGATCGAAATCACCCTGCAACCTCGTCGCAAGGCCTTCGCGAACCGCTCGCTTCAGGGCAAGCTCGGTCCCTCTATCCATCATGCTCGACCATACCTCCCGACAACATGCCGCCCGCAACGAGCTGGACGCTGATAGTGCCCGACGCTTGCGCGCGGCGGACGGCGTCCGCCTGCTCCGGCGTCAACTCCAACGTGATGGCGCTATACGCCGCGCCCTCGCCAGCGCCATCGCCGCCCACCGACATCACCCGCGCCGAAGCGCAAAGCTCGTCCAAGCTGACCGCGCCGCCGGCGGCATCGGTGACGCACACCACGCGAACCTCGTCGAACGGCTGGACCTGCCCGGCCACGCCCGTCTCGTCGTTGACCGACAGGGACACCGCCTCCATGCCCGCGGCAAGCTGCGCGGCCAACCTGCCATCCGCCGCGCTGCCGGCGATCATCTGAGGCGATAGCTGCGTGTTCGCCGGAATGGACACCAACGCCCGGGCGCCTGCCACACCGCCCGCGCCGTCAAGGGCGTCGGCGCCGAGCGCATCATCTTGGCGGAAGGCCTGGGGGATCTCCACAAGCTGCACCGCATCCGCGCCGAACGGATCGCCGGCGGCGACATCGCGCGTGGTGACGACCACGCTGCGAGCGCCCTTCGTCGCTTGATCGACCGCCGCATGGGACACCCCAGCCTGCCATAACCCGTACCCCACCGCCACGACCGCAACGGCCACCGCCGCCGCGGTCACCGCCGACATCTGTTTGAAACGCGCGGCTGCGGAATCCATCGAGCGGACGGCATCGTCGATCGGACGCTGCTCGCCCTCGTCCTGCCGCCCGGCCGTCCTTCCAGACGCCGCCCCCGAACGCCCGCCGGAGCGCAACCGCCCCGACAGCGTCTGCCGCGAGACGCGCCCCGTATTCCTTCCGACCGACATGATCATCCCCCTTTCGCTATCCACCTAAACGAGCCTGAGCCTCCTCGGCTATCTCCCGAGGGAACCCCTCAAGCGCGCTTATCGCCGAGAACCGACCCTGACCTGCACCGCAGCCATCGCCGAAACGGTACACGCCGCATATGCGGGCATCAGGCCGCCAAACTTGCTGCGCCGCGTACGGACGCGCGCTGAACACCCGGCTCGAAGAAACCTTCGCATCGGGGGCGGAGCTTACGGCAAACGGAAGGGCTTTCGCCTCCTCCACCTGCATGCCCACCACCCACATCCGCTCGCTTTCGGCGACTGCCCGAGCGGGCGCCTCGTAGAACCACACGCTCACTGCCCCTTCCACCCCTTGCGCCCTGACCTGATCCACGATCAGGTCAGCAAGAACGGCGCCTGCATCGTCGCCGTATTTCGCGGAGGCTGCTTGACCGGCATCCATGCACGCCGACCTGGCGGCATCCAAGGCCTGCTCCTGACGGGCCTTTGCGCCGTAGAGCACGGCGCAATCCGCCAAAAAGCCGAGCGTCATCACCAACACCAGGCACAACGCCACGGCAAGCGGCGCCACGTTCCCCCTCTCCCCTCGATATCGGCTCATGCGAGGCTCACCTCCGTCACCCGCTCGTCGACCACCGCGCACGCGACGTGACGCGACAGCCTTCCGCCATCGCGAAGCCCGGACAGCGAGATCGGCGCCTTATAGGACACGTCGTAGGAAACGGACGTGAGGGCCGTGCGGCTTGAGATGCCGCTTGCGGAAAACGCATCCTCGCGCGCGTTCGATTCCACCCGCACCCCCGACACCGTCAAATCGCTACGGCGCAGCTGCGCGGACTCATCAAGGATCTGCTCGGCGACGAACGACTCCTTATCCGATGCCGTCCTCAGGCCTGACACGTCGATGCGCATGCACGCCTGGGTAAGCTCGGAGGACAGCATGATGGCGGCCGCGTTCATCATGGCCATCTGCATGATGCCGAACGCCACGACGATGAGCAGCACCGCAGCGAAAGAGAACTGCACGCTTTCGCTCCCCCGTTCATCGAGGACCATGCCCCACCTCCGTATCCGCATCCACCGAAACCGTCCTGCTCGCCGCCGACGACAGCTGCAGCCCGTCGACCGCGCCCGCCGCGGAGAGCACCGCCTTGCCGACAGGCGTCAAGCATCGAGCGTTCACACGCACCCTCACGTCCACCTGCCGGTAAGCGAACACGACCGGCCGTCTTTCGAAGCGATCTGCCTGCGGATCGAACGTCTTGCGTTCGACCTCCTTCGTCCGCACGGGCGAGCAGTCGACCTCGATCGAGCAGGAAACGCCCTCGCCCGCAAGCCCGGGAGACTGCTCGAGCGCCGCCGAAAGAGCCGACGCCTCGTCCGGGCCCTTATCTCCTTGCGCGACGCGTTGAGCCGCATAGCGGCAGGCGGCCTGGGCCGCGACATCCGCTTCCATCCCCAGATACGCCGCCCTTCCGATATCCGCAATGGCGCACAGCAGGCCCATCAGCAAGGGCAGCGCCATCACAAACGTGACGGCGCTCGCCCCATCGATTCGCGCCCGGCTGCCGGCCAGGCGCGCAAGCGAAGCTACCTGCTTCCCACCGCGCCGCTCGTCACGCTCTTGAACATGTTCGTGACCGAGTTGCCGGCGGACGTGATCGCCGTGTTGACCTGCGTCTGCAAGATCATGAGCGCCGCCCCCAAGCCCACAGCGAAGCCAAGCGCGATGACCACCTGCACAATCTCCGATCCGCCGTCTTCTTCGCCGCGATACGCCAGAGCGCGAGCCTTGTCCGCAAAGCCCCTCAGGGCAACGCCGTTCATGTCCATACCCATATCCAAACCTTCCCATTCGCTGCCTTTTCCTTGTCATCGAATCGAACCGACGCCGAACCAGCCCAAAGGCACCACCTCCTTTCCAGATCCCGCCCTCATCCGAGCACCGTCGTCCCCACCGCCAGCCATATGGACAAAAACGGCGCCATGGGAATGCCGTCGCGACGTCCAAGCCGATGCATCAGCATCCCGACAATCGAGAACGTGCACGCCGACACATAGCAAGCCGCCGCGCCCAGAAGCGTCGCGGGACCGCACGCGAAAGCAAGCGCCGTCATACAACGGATATCGCCGAAGCCCACCGATCCACCGCTTTTTCGCGCAATGCGGTTCGCCGTCCAGCACACCGCCAGAACCGCTGCCGCGGCAACGGCGCCTTCCGCGATGCCGATGGACCCATGGCGAAGAAGTTGATAAGCGCCTCCTGCGACCAGCAACGCCGCACAGCACTCAAGCGGGATCATCCTTGCCCGCAGGTCGCACACCACCCCCGACGCCATGGCCACGCCGCATACGCAAAGCAAAGCACCTTGGTGCCACGGGACGCCGAACAGCGGCTGGGCCGCGAACCACAACGCCATGGCGGCGGCGAGCACCGCTCGCTGCCACGGCCGCGGGGAGAACGAACAGCGCCGTTGCTGCTGGACCTCGCTTCGCGTTGAGGCGCCCTTTCCAACATCGATGCCTGCCTCCCGAAGCGCTTCGGCGCGCTCGTGCGTGAGCGCCCCCTTCAAAGCCTGGGAGCGGCAATCCGCAAGCCAGATGCCCACGGCGCCTGCCGTCCCCTTCTCGTTTTGACGGGGAAGCCGGCCAGGACAGGCGTCGCGATAATGCGCAAAATCATCCAAACAGCGATACCACCAGGTATAAGAGCGCCAATATGCCCTGCTCAGCAGCATGTCGGCGATTCGAGGGATCGCGAACGCCCCCGCTACCGCCCCGACTGCCGCGCATAAGGTCAACACGGTCAGCGCATACCCCGTCATGCGCTGACCGCCTGCAATTCGGCAGCATGACGCGGATGGGTCGATCTTGCCTGCTCAGCCCCTTGCCCGGCCGATGCTCCTCGCTGCACATCGGCCGGGCGGGCGCCGACCGATCCCCGCATCGGCCTACCTCGACGTAACAGCTGGCAAGCGGTGGTCTGAGCCGCATCATCCTCCGCAGCCGCATGCGCCTCCGCGGCCCCTACCAGCTCGATGCGCACCACAATGTCCGCACCGCCGGCGGAAACGTTCACGTTCCTGGCGACGACGGGAGCGCTCCCGCAAGGCTCTCCATCCAGGCGCTGCTCGATTCCGGAAACGCCATCATCGGGCAGCGGCTGCTGCAGCTGCTCCGCTGAGCGCCCCTTCGCCGAAGCCGCCTGCCTCGCATCGGCCCAAGAAGCCGCGTTCGCACCAGAACTCGGCGCCTGAGCGCGCATCTGCGTCTCCTTGGACAGCGACCCGACGGCCTCTCCCTTATGCGCGTTGCCTGGCATCGGAGCAGCCGCCGGCTCTTTGCCGCTGAACCGATGCATGCAGCCGTAGCAGACCTCGGCATCGTCGAACGCCCTTGCGTGGCAAACCGGGCATACCCTCATTTCCCTGCACCATCCTTTCTCGTCATCTCCACATGCTCCCCCGCTGAAAACCAGGACGGGTCGTTAACGGAGAATCGCTCTAAAACGGCCACCGCTTTACGGCATCTGATACGCCTGCGCGGCCCGACGGCCCGATACGACTCCAGCACCTGCCCTTGCTCGTCCAGGAATGCGATGTCGATCAGTTCAGCCATGCCGAAGGTGTGAACGTCGTTGCACGGCGCCAGCAAGACGACGCCCTTCGAGCGCTTCGCCCCCAGCAAGCCGCGCACGCGCGCCCCGAAGCCGACCGCTAACCTCATCGGCGCATCCCTTCCCTTCACTAACGCACCTCCTTTTCGCATTCGGACCACTGCACGACCACGCTCGTCCCCTGCGGCATCTGCACACACTGCACAAACGCCCAACGACAAGCGCCGCAGTCTTTCGAGAACGTCGCGCATAAGCCCTGGCCTGCTGCCGTCGCCCTCCATCCGCCGCGCTCAAGCGCATCCTGCACCTCCCGCAGCGCATCGGGAGCGCTGCCCGCATGCTCGAATCCCACCAGGTGCGACCCGACATCGCAGCGCAGCCCGCGCTTGCCCGCCACCGAAAACAGCTCATCCCTGAACGTCTCGGGGACATCCGAGGGCAAGCAGGAAAAGCCGTCATCGACCCTCCCCATGACCGCATCGAAGCCTGCAAAGGAAGCCGACTCTGACGCCGTCCGCCATGCCGCCTGGGCTTGCGCGCCGCCGGCACCGGCAAGAAGCACGATCCCCGCGGCAACGATGAGCACCGCACGGACAGGCCGCGCCCGCGCACAACCGCCGCGCCCCGCGCGCGCCGACCGTCTTGGCGCCCAATCGCCGCCGCACGCCGCATACCCACGGCCGCCGCTCACAACAGCACCCCGGGCTTATAGCAATCCACCACCAGCTCCTCGGTATGCGACAGCTTCGGCAGCGCCACTCCCATCACCTCCGACTTCAACCCCAGACCGAACAACGTGGGCATGTACTCGAGCGTGGCCGAAAACGATGTATGCCCCGCTGAGACGCCATGCGCCGAAACGCTTACCGAGACGTTTTCCGCGTCCAACCGTTCATCGAGCGCCCGCTCGATGAACGCGCAGGTATCGCCCACGCCCTGCCCGTACGCCGGCGAAGCGGCATAGACCCGGACCAAATCGCGGAAATCGTCATCGAACGCCGCGCACCAGCCGAAAAACGCCAGGGCGTTGACCGAGATGGCCGCCACCGCCAAAAGCACGGGCAGCGCCGCCACGAACTCCACCGTCATCTGCCCCGACGACCTGCCGACGGCGCATATCCGATCGACCATCAATCCCATTGCCTCGATCCCGTCACGCTCGCATACACGGACAGAAGCTTGTCGGCCGCAGCCCCGATGGCATCCGAGGCGAACCCTTTCACCGCCGGGGGCAGCGCCACCGTTACGGGCACCTGGGCGCCGCCTATGCTGATGGTCGCCACTTCCATCGAATCGCCCCAGGCGTCGAAGCGCTGCAGCACGTCCCTGCGAACAGCGCCCACCACCGACGAGAACACGTCGTTGGACATGAGCGGATGCTCGACCGCCTGCCGCTTCACCTCGAGCAAGCGAGCGCAAAACGCGCTATCGCCGGCCTGCGCGACATGCGCCGTGTTCACCGTCGCCGGGCGCAGCGCATCCAGGTTCGCCGGCTGAAGCCCTACAGTACGAAACGCATCCGAAAGCGCATCGGCGGCCCAATCCCCTAATCCGGAGGCGCTTACCAGGGGCAAGCCCCCCACACCCTCGCGCACAGCCGCATCCAACGCCGACTGCCCATCGGCATAGGCGCTCAACGCCCCCGACCAAACGCCCGCTGCAGCGCCCAACACGCCCGCAAGCGCCGAATCCGATGCCAGGCCGTCGGCCAAAGAGGCGATGACGCTTCGCCCTTCGCCGGACGGATCGGCCACCAGCGTCGCCGCCGATATCGCCACACGGCACCCCAGCTGGCCGCTGGCCTGCACGAACGCGGATTCGAACCCCTTGTCGGGGGCATCGGGGCCCGTATTCACCGCAAGGCAAACCACCCCCTTGCCCCCGGGCGGGTCCGCATCGATGCGGAACGCCCCCACGCTCGAACACGCATCGCGCAGCTGGTCGAGCAGCTTGGTCACGCGGCTTTTCGCCTCCCGCTTCGCCGGGGCGCCCTCCTCAAGGGCCTTTTGGTACTCCTCGGCGGCAAGCGCCACCTGCTCGTAGTGATGCTCGAAGCCGTTTCCTATCGACGTGGAGGCTGCCGCCACCTTGCCCAGGCTTGCCGCCGTGAAGCCGCATTCCGAGCACGTCTCCCATGCGCCCGCTTCCATATCGCGAAGGGAGGCCCGCGACGTGGACCCCGCCGCCTTCGGGCAACCGTCCCACGCGTGCAAGGTCGGGGAGGCGCCCGTCACGCTGACCGGGTACACCGCCTGCGCGAACAGCTCGGTCTCCCGCATCTGCGCGGTGTTGGCGGGAAGATGAGGGAACAAGGCCTCGAACGAATCGCCCTCCCGAACGTATCCACGCGCCACCTCCTTCGCGGCATAGGTGTAAAAGCGCTTGCGCAGCGCCGATTGGGCCTGGGCCTGAACGCTGCCGTCATCGGGGCGTTCGACCGCCAAGCGCGCCGGGTAATACGCCTGTGCCCTGCGAAGCGCCACGGAAAACGACCAGGCGTCCGCGCTTGAGAACACCGGATTTTGCGCGCCCGTCATATGCGCCAGGGTTTCGGCGCGCTCGGCCATGCACCAACCGGGACGGGCACCGCAGTCGTGATCGAACGCTCGCTGCTTGGCGTCTTGGGCCCGCAAGGCCGCCTCCTCGGCCCGCCGTGCCAGCTCCTTGACCTCCTCAGCCTGGCCGATCGCATCTTCTCGAGCCTGCTTGGCGCGCGCGTCTTCCTGCGGCACCCGGATATCCTCGGCGGAATCGGGGACCAGCAGGGCAAGCGCCGTGTAGTCGGACCCGTTCGAGCCGTTCCCCTGCGCAACCGATGCCGCGCTGGCCGCCGCCAAAAACGGGAGAGCCTTCTGAACGCGCGTCAAGCCCTCGGAAGCGGTCTTCGAGAACGAATCTCGGGCATCGGCCACGCGCGCACCGGCTTCGAGCAGCTTGGCGCCCACGCCCTGCCCGCCGGGAACGCAACATGCGACGATCCCCAAACCTGTGGACGTCAAGCTGGTCAGCGACAAGGACAGGGCCACGGAATCGCACACGCGCACCGCCACCATGAACTCCGCGACCACGTTGCCCGCCGCAAGCGCACCGGCATCTGCCACCGACTGCACACGCGATGACACGGATTGGATTCGGTACACCTGAGCCGACGAGAAGATCATCGACAACGCCAGCAGAAGCGACACCACCATGCCGACCGTGGTCATCCCGTCCTCGTCCCGCAGGGAAAACGCCTGCGCCATTCTGCGCGGCACGCTCATAGCCAAGCTCCTATCCAAGCCTCAGGGTCAAGCCCCTGCGGGCTGCCCGCAACCCACTCGGGCTGCGTCGCCCGCTCGCAACGGACCTTCACCGTCAACAGCCCATCGCCGTCCGTCATACCGAGCAGCACGGCGCCCGCGCCCAAAAACGGCAGCGGCTTGACCTTGCCGACAACCTCCACGCTCACCTTCTCGGAACGCTCGTCCCCTTGCACGGACACCTTCCAGCTGCAACCTCCCTCGTGCACGTGAAAGCAGGGGACGGGCGGGATGGCGCCCAGCCTATGGCGGACAAACGCCTCCACGGCCTGCGACGAATCACCTACGGCATCGGTCTTGACGGCGGCAAGCCTGCACGCATCGCTTGCCGCCGCCTGCATGACTATCCGGTCGTACAGGACCATGCCGGGCTGCACGGACAGCAACAGCACCGTGAACAGGACCGGGATGAGGAACGCAGCCTCCACGGTCGCCTGCCCGCGCTCGCCTGCGTGCAAAACGCCCAATCCCTCACCTCCTTGCGAATCCGAAAGCTAGTACAGCACCGTGTCCGCCAGCGCCCCAGGCAACGAGCCCGTCACGCAATGGGAGGCGCACGACAGCGCATGCTCCACGAACGTGCCCGCCGAAACGCTGCGCCAAAGCGCGCCCATCCCAAGCACGACCGACAGAAACGCCACGGCGACCAGCGCGAACTCGACCGTCGCCTGACCCGCGCAATCGCGCGCCGCGATCCGCCTACAGGCTGTTGATGCCGTCGGCGATCGCATCCCACAGCTCCTGCAGCTTCGGCCGGAAAACCGTTATCGCAATGATGGCTATCACCACCAGCACGCCGACCAAGATCGCGTATTCGGTCGTTCCCTGCCCGTCCTCGCCGTGCCGAAGGCGGGCCACCTTGCACGCGGCCTTCGCCAGCGCTCGCCGATATGCATCCATAACCGCTCGAATCATGCCTACATCCCTTCCATAAGCTCCAACAACACGGGCCCGAGCACCAAGAGCAGCATGGCGGGAAGGATCAGCGTCCCCGTGGGGATCATCATCTTCACAGGCGCCTTGGCGACCCGCTCCTCCACCTGCGCCTTTCGCGCCGCACGCGCCTGTTCCGCCGCCTGCTCCAGAACCTCGCCAAGCGAGGTGCCGAACCGCAGCGAGCGGATGATGGCCGACACCGTGCGCGAGAACAGCGGGTTATCGTACCCTTGCGCCAAAGCGCGCAAAGCGTCTTGACGGGTCGCAAGCCCCGCTTCCCACGACCTTTGCGCCACGGCGCACTCGCGCGCCAGCCCATCATCGAAATGCCCCGTGTACAGCTGCAGGCTGCGATCGAACGAGAGCCCGCTGCGCACGCCGAGCGCCACCACTTCCAACATCTCCGACATGCTGCGCTCCAGCGCCTGAGCGCGCTGACGCCGGGCCCCGCGCACCGCACGTCCCGGCGCGGTCGCGCCTGCGATACCGCCCGTCACGCAACCAACTACCGCAAGCTCGTTCGATGCCGCGCAGCCCAACAACGCTCCCGCCGCCGCACCCGCCGCAGCAAGGCGCACCGCTCCCTCGCAACACGCCTGGGCCGACACCGTCCCGCCAAGACCGGCCTTGCCCACCTGCTCCTCGAAGCGCGCATGCGCACCGCGCAATGCGCCGACAGGCAGCACCGAGCGAGTGGCCCGCAATGCCAATCGTCTGCTCAAACCCTCCAGATACGAAAGACATGCGCTCGCCTGCACACCGCCTTTCGCCCGCCCGTCATCAGGCGCGCGGGCCCTTGCCGCGCGGGCTCGGCGAATCGATTGCGCGCCCGTCCAGCCAATGCACGCACCCGACGCCGCGCCTAGAACGGCCGCGATCGCAGGCAGCGCCATCGCATACACCATCACGACACCTCCACGTTCAACATGCGGCGCACCGTGAGCACGCCCGCAACCTCCATCGCGCACGCCAATCCCAACAGGCCCAACCCCAGCGGGCTTTGCAGGAACGGGTCCAAAAACCCTTTGCTCACCAGCGAGAACACGGCGACCAAAGCGAACGGCATCACCGTGACCACGCGCGCCGACAGCCGCGCCTGAGCCGTCTGCACCCGCAACGCACGGCGCAGGGCCAGCTCCCCTTCGACCGTCTCGCGCGCCGCCTCGAGCACCGGACGCATGCTGCCGCCCGCTTGGTGCTGCACGTCGAGCGCCACCGCCACGAAGGCAAGCTCCGACCTTTTCCCGCCCGCGCGCAGCGCCCTTAAGGCCTCGCTCGAGCCATGGCCCGTCTCGAGCAGATGGGCGCAAGCCGCGAACCTCTTCCCCAGCGGCCCCTTTATCTCGCCCGCCAGCTGCTGAAACGTCTGCAGCAGCGAAAAGCCCGCCTGAAAGCACGAACCCATGGCATGAAGCGCATCGGGCACCGCCTCGCGCAACGCCTCCTCCTGGCGATCGCGCCACCCGTGGACGCGCGCCACCGCCACGGCGCAAGCCAGAACCGCCACGGCGACGCCGGCAAACGGCGAGGCGGATACCAGCCCCACGCAAGCTGCCAGCGCCGCTGCCGCCGCAACGGCAAGCGAGCACAGGCTCCGCGGCGTGCAAACCACCCCATGGCCCTGCAACGCCGCCTGGGCATCGCCCGCAAGAGCGGCTACCTTGGGCACGGAAAGCAGGCGACGCGCAGCTCCATCGGCGCAGCGCACGCCGTTGCGCGCAAGATGCCGCCCGATCCCGCCTTCGCCAGCTCTCCGACGCCTGGTGCGCCGCAGCACGGCCTGCGCGCAAAGCGCACCACCGGCAAATGCGGCTATAGCTGCTACCGTCCCGAACACGCCAGATGCTTCCATTCCAATACCTCCTCCCCATCAAGCCCGATGGTTTCAGGCAGGTCGTCCACCCAATCGGGCAGGGCCTGCCACGACCCCGCTTCTTCGGGAGAACGCCGCTCGAACAACGTCCTCACGCTGCAGGCCCGCGCCCTTTGGTCGTACACAAGCTCCGACACATGGGTCACGCACCGCCTGCCGCTGAGCGCCCGCGACGTCTGCACCACCACATCGAACGCGCTTGCCGCATTCGCCTCGATCACGTCCACGGGCAGATCGACGCCGTAGCGGACCATGGTCACCACGCGGGAAAGCACGTCGCGCGGGGAGTTGGCATGCAGCGTGGTGAGAGACCCGTCGTGCCCGGTGTTCATGGCGGTGAGCATGTCCACCGCCTCCGCGCCGCGGCACTCGCCTACCACGATGCGGTCAGGGCGCATGCGCAACGCATTGATCACCAGCTCGCGGATGGTCACCTCGCCCGCCCCCTCGGCGTTGCGCGGGCGCGCCTCCAGGCGCACCACGTGGGGATGCTCGAGAAAGCGCAGCTCGGCCGTATCCTCAATGGTCACGATGCGCTCACCTGCGGGAATACAGCATGACAGCGCATTGAGCAACGTGGTCTTGCCGCTGCCCGTACCGCCCGCCACCACCACGTTCTTGCGCGCAAGCACCGCCCATTCCAGAAAGCGCCGCAAATGCCCGTCGATCGAGCCGAAACGCTCCATCTCCTGCAGCGTTATCACGCGCTGGGTGAACTTACGGATGGTGACGATGGGCCCGTCGGGCGCGAGCGGCGGGATGACCACGTGCACGCGATGGCCTTCGGGCATGCGGGCGTTCACCATAGGCGACGACTCGTCCACGCGCCTGCCGAGCGGCCCGAGCACGCGATCGATAAGCGCCCGAAGCTGAGCTTGGCTCGAAAACGCCCGGTCGCTGCGCACAAGGCGCCCCTGCCGCTCGAAGAACACGTCGCCGGGGCCGTTCACCATGATCTCGGTGATAGTCGGATCGGCCAGCAACGGCTGCAAGGGTCCGAAGCCGAACACCTCGTCGATCAGCTGCTCGGACAGCCTGGATCGGCGCAAGGCGTCGGCCCCCTGCCACACGGGCAGCGCGAACGCCTGGCGGCACGCCCCTAAAAGCTCGCTTCGCGCCCGCGCCGGCTCGAAGGCCATCAACGCCGCAATATCGTCCACCGACACGAACAGGCGCACATCCTCTTTCAGGCGCGCAAGCGTCGCCGTGGGCGCATGACCCTCGCCGCCGCCCGCACCCAACGCCTGCGCACGCTCGGCCAGCGTCATGATCAGGCCTTCTTACGTTTGCGCGAGCGCTTTCCGCGAAGGAAGGGCATGCCCGACCCCTCGCGCGAAGACCCCACCGCAGCCGATACGCCAGGCAATATCTCGACCATAAGCTCCTCGATGCCCTCGAACAGGTCGTTGCGCGAATCGATCAGTTCGCCCACCAGCCCCGCCGCCAGAAGTTCCTCCACATCGGCGCCGCCATCGGGCAGCTCATGCACGTGAGCCCCTTTCAGCGCGCACGACACGTCCATCGACGACAATGGCGCCCCCTTGCCGCAGCCGTTCAGCGTGAACAGGAACGGATTGACGGCTATGCCGCAACGAGCGCACAGGTCGAGAGCGCGCTGCGCCGCATGCACCGAGGTGGCTCGCTGATCGACCAAGAACAGCGCCTTCGAGCTGCGCTCCAACAGCACCGCATGCTGCTCGGCCCACGCGCCGCCCGTGTTCGCCACGATCACGTCGAAGCGCTCTCGCACGGCATCCAGAAGCGCCGACGCCTGCGCCACCACCGCCTCGGCGGCATCCACGTGCTCCGGAGCGGCCAGCAGCGCAGGAGCCTTCCCCTCGCAGGAAAGCTGGGCCAGGTGCTCGGGCCGGGCAAGCACCTCGTCAATGCGCAGGGGCTTTTTCACGCCCATGAGCTGCGCCATGTCGCCGAACTGCAGATCGAAATCGAGCAGCAGCGTACGCAGGCCCAGCCCCTGGGCCGCATGCGCCGCAAGCAACGCGACCGCGCTTTTGCCCGCGCCCCCGCTGCCGCTCACCACCGGCAGCAAAAAGCCCTTCGCCGTAGGGTGCTGCAGGTTCGCCGCCGAAGCCGAGGAGCTTCCGGAAGCCCCCAGCCCCGATGCAGTCCCATAGGGGGAAGCGGTTGCGGCGATAGCCTTCGTCGCCGACGGGGCGGCAAGGCCCGTCTGGACGCTCACCGGCGTATACGATCCTCCCAGCTGGACCCCCGCAGACGAAGCCATCGCCGCCGCGGGTGCCGCCGCGCCCCCAAGCACCCCCGAAAAGCCGGCCGCAGGCATCGCGACCGTTCCATACGGGGAAGCGGCCGAAGGCGCGTCGCCGAACGCCGCCTGCTGCGGCGCGACCGCCTCCCCCGCAGGCGCGCAGCCGGCCCCAGGGCCGATCCCCGCCTGCAGTTCGACCGCCCGCATGGCCGCCTGCTTGCACTGCGCGTACCGCTCGACGAAGGCCTGCCTGGTCAACGACGCATCCACGCCCGCCGCGGTGGTCCTGGACCGCAGCGACCCCGATTCCTGCGCCGTCAGCATGCACACGCGCCTATCGGCGCGATCACGCTTCAACGCCGCCGCAAGGTTGATGGGCGCCACGTCCGCGCAGGAGACCACCCACACCTCCTGCACGCTCGTCGCATCGCGCAACGCCATACGTGCCGCTTCGGCGGACGTGAACGGCATGAGCCACTGCTGCGCAAGCAGGTTCTCCCCTTCAAGGCCCAACAGCTCCGGATGCCGGAAGCATTCCTCATCGGCGCACAGCGCCACTAACGGCATGGACATCCCTTCTCCTTCCGCTTGCTTTAAAACCGCTCTCACCTCGCATCCGCGCCGGGCAAGGTCAGGTACAGCTCGGTTTTTTGAGCCGCCGACACAAGCTCCTCCACCTGGTTCGGGTCGATGGCGAGCGTCACCCACGTCACCTTCGAGGCCGACCCCGACGCCTGCCGATCGTCCGTTCCGCCGCTGGTGGCCAGCACGCCCACGCCCCGCGCCAACGCTTGGGTGGCCGCGCTTCCCGTGGCATACACGTCCACCGATGAGCCCGTCGATACCGCGCCGCCCACCGCCTGCACGTCCTTGGCCGGCACGCTGATCGCAACCTTGCCGTCGGGCACGTCTATGGCCGCCGATGCCGCGCCGAACCTTCTTGCGGAAAGGACCTCTCCGGAAAGCACCGTGGAAGACGCCTTCGACCCCACAACCTCCGATGTTTGCCGCACCGCCTCGGGCGGCAAGAGATCGGCAACCCACAAACGCGTCTCAATAGCCCCTGAATCTACCGTTTCACCTGCGGCTATGTCGCGCTTCGCCACGCAAACCTCAACCTGATCGCCGCCGTAACGGGCCAAGGCGTCGGCCCGGGCGCGCTCCGCCTCGCCGCGCACCGACTGGGTATATCCGAGCACGCACAACGCGCACAGCACGCCGCATATCGCACCCGCCGCAGCGGTCTTGTTCCGTCTCATGCGCACCTCCTTCGCTTCGCAGCATCCAGTATGGGAGCGCCATCTTGCGAAACCCTTGCCGACAACGCCGCTTCTTGTCGTCAAAACCTTGCATGCCCGTCCGATCCAAGACCATGCGGAATCCTCTTGCCCACCCTCAAACGCTTGCAGAAGAAACCGAACCCGATAACGGCCGAACCCGCACCGTGAGGCCTTGCAGCAGACGGCCTTCCTGCACATTCGCGAACCCGCGCAGCGACGCTGGCCATATGGCTTAACGAGATGCCCCCAAACGCAAAAACCCGCCGACGCGGAAGACAAACTCGAGCAAGCCCAGCGGCGTCGACGGGTTGTGCAGTATTTGCGAAAGCGGGTTTCTTATGCGACAATAAGCGTCACCCATTCGGGAACATCAACCGGCCGGTTGGCGCAGCGGGAGCGCAGGTGCCTTACAAGCACAAGGTCACAGGTTCAAATCCTGTACCGGCCACCATTAAAATCGCAGGTCAGACATTTTTTGTCTGACCTTTTCTTTTTCCAGGGCAATCAGGGCAAGCAAGTGCCCGACAAACTCGCGGCAATCGACCACGCAAGGTTTCCGCCCATACATCGCGCCCATAAAAATGGACGCCGGCTTACGCCGACGCCCGAAAACCAGCGCGCTTTCACGCTAAAAGCCCGACTGAGCAGCACCGGGAAACGGACGCGCCTTCCGCTTTACGGACCCAGGACGCACCGGTGCCCGGGCGAGAATCCGCCCTACGCGCCACAAGCCCGATCCCTTCACGCAAACCAAAAAGGCCGCCGGCTCAGCCGACGGCCCTCAAGCTATGCGATTCCCATGTGGCGACCCGGAAAACCCCGAACGGATACGTCGAGACCTGCAGGGCCGACGCGCTGCGCTTTATTCCCCTTACGCGCCCTTCACGGCCCCGAGCATCTCGCGCGCATGGGCAAGCGATGCCTCCGTGGCGTCGCCGGAGAGCATACGGGCGATCTCGGCGGGCCGCTCGTCGGCGGACAACTGCCGCAGGCAGGTCTGGGGCATCCCGTCGTCGCCGGCTATCTTGGTGACCGCATAGTGCACATCGCCACGCACGGCAACTTGAGCCAAGTGCGTCACCACGATGACCTGATGGCTGCGGGCAAGGTCTGCCAGGACCTCGGCCAACGCCACGGCCACGGAGCCGCCTACGCCGGCATCCACCTCGTCGAACACCAATGTATCAACGCTATCGGCCTGCCCGAGCACCACCTTTATGGCCAGCATGACGCGGCTGACCTCGCCGCCTGAGGCTATGCGGGCGAGCGGGCGGGCTTGCATGCCGGCGCCGGGCTGGAACATGAACTCCACCTCCGACGCACCGGAGCGGGTCCACGACGCACGCGGCAGCGCACGCTGCTCGCACACGAGCTGCGCCGTGCCCATCTCCAGTCGCTGCATCTGCGCCGACACCGCCTGGGAGAACCTTGGCGCAGCTTCGCCGCGCGCATCATCGAGGGTTCGCGCCGCCGCCGCCAATGCCCGTTCGGCAGCATCGACCGCCCGCTGCGCGACACGTTCGCGCTCCTCGGCATCGTCCACCAACGACACCAGGTCGGCCGCCTCGTCGCGCGCTGCGAGCACATCGGTCATACGCGGCCCGTACGCGCGCATGAGCCCCTGCAAGGCCGCCATGCGCTCTTGCCCTCGCTCCAGTTCCTCAGGGTCGAATTCCACCCCATCGCGATAGTCCCGGGCCGTGCGCGAAACATCCTCCAGCACATACCCCGCCTCGCGCAGGGATTCCGCAAGCTTGCCGAGCTCAGAATCGTAGCGGGATCCCTCGTCCAAGGCCGCCGCGGCGCTGCCCAGCAAATCGATGGCGCCCTCGTCGCCCCCGAGCGCCTGATGCGCGCGATACGCCGACGTCGCAAGCGTTTCAGCGTGCTCGGCTCGGGCAAGCTTGGCCGAAAGCTCCTCGTATTCGCCCTCGCGCGGGTCCACAGCATCGATGCGCTGCAGCACGAAGCGCGCCTCATCGAGCTTCGCCGACGAGGCGGCTCCGGCATCGCGAACCCGGGCAAGCTCCGCCGCCGCCCGCGACGCCTCGGCGAACGCCCCCCGATACGCGCAAAGCGCCTCGGCCACGTCCTGCCCGGCCCATGCGTCGAGCATCCCCACGTGCGCCGCCGGCTTCAAAAGCTGCTGCTGATCGTGCTGGCCGCACAAATCGATGGAAGGCGACACCGTGCCCGCCAGCTCCCGCACGCTTGCCATGCGGCCGTCAAGCGTGACGCGAGAGCGCCCATCGGCGCCCACGCGGCGCACGGCCACCAGCTCATCTTCGTCTTCACGCGGCTCACCGCCATCCGAGGACGCGCGGGAAAGCCCGAAGAAACGCCCGCTGACCTCCAAGCCATCCTGGCCATCCCGCACGGAATCCTTGTCCGCGCGGGAGCCCATGAGCAGCTTGAGCGCCGACAGCAACGCCGTTTTGCCGGCGCCCGTCTCGCCCGTGAGCACGGTCAGGCCCTGCGCGGGGACAAGGGAGGCCTGCTTTATCAGCGCCAGGTTCTTAACTTGCATCTCGTCGATCATGGCGGTTCCTTCTGCGTGCGGATCATGCGGCCGCAACACGTACGGCTGTTCTATATGGCACAGTATACCAGCCTTGCCGCGCAACAAGCGCGCACGTGGAGGCTTTTCGGGGCATCCGACATAAGTCGGCAGGAAACCTCCCCATGTCCCCGAAACCTTGCACACCCATCCCCCCTAAAGGGCGAACTTGCTCCTCAAGCTTGCAGACGCGTCCTGCTCGCCGCCCTTGTCGGCTTGCGCACCGCTGCGATGCCGCCGCTCCATAAGGAATGCCACGCAGTCCATTCGGTTGCCCTGGCGCAGCAGCTCGATCTGCGCGTCGAAGCGTTTATCTTCCATAAGCCCTAGATCGGCCAGCTGACGCACCATCTCCAGGCTGCCCTCTCGGGCGATGCGCACAAGCGCCTCGCGACCCGCGGCGCGCACTTCGTCGGCGAAGGCGGCCTGCATCTGCGCATCCAGCCCCACGGGCCGCTCCAGGCGATGCAGCAGCGCCCCTAAACGGTCCGGCACGTTCTTTCCCGACCTGAGCACCTCGTCGTAGCGAGGCAGGTCGAACGGGTCGCACCCGGGCTCGGCGTCAAGGGTGAAGCAGCTCAGCAGCTGGTCGGCGGGCACATGCACCGCCACGCCCGACCACGCCAGCCGGCACACGGAGAACTCGAAGCTGCCCTCGCCCACCGACCGAAGCGACTTCGGCAGGGCCACGGGCCCTTCGAGCGTACGCGAGCAAAAGCTGTGTGCGCCCACGCGCTCAAGGCCCTCGGGAAGCACCAGGCGCTTCGTTCCACGACACGCGTTGCCGTCTCCCACTTCGCGAACCGTTGCGGGGATGATCAGGGTCTTCGGCGCATACGGCAACGCGCTCGGGGCGATGCGCGCAAGCTCCGCGCCCCGCACCTGGGCAGGCAAAGCAAGCGTTTCGGCGACCTGGGGCTGCGTGAGCACCGCCGCCGACGGCCCCTGACCGACCGGTCCCAACCTGCCGCCCGACACGAGCCCGCCGCAATCGTTGGCCTCGGCGCGCGCCGCCGCCTGCTTCGCATCCACGGCAACGCCCTCGTCGCTGGCTGCAGCAGCGCGCGCACGCGCCGCCACGCTGGCGAAGCGCTTCGATGCGGACTTCGGAGGCTGCGGGCCCGCCACCAGCAGTGCCGCGCCGTCGCGGCAGTCGAACCAGCAGCCGCCCGCCTCGATGGCGTCGGGGCCGCACACGCGCACGCCTCGGCGGCGCAGGCGGCGCGCGCCGTCGCACCCGGCCGGGCACATCCACAGCGCGGCATCCCATTGCTTTGCCCTGACATGCTGCAAACACGCCGGCGCCGACACCACATGCGGCGGCTCGCAACCCTGCGCGAACGCCGTCTCGCCGACCACCTCCACGCCGTCGGGAAGGGCATAGCGCTCCTCATAGGGCGGGGCGCAGAACAAAAGCATCTTCCCATCAGCGGAAAGCAGGCTGCCGTCCTGTGCTTGATAATGCTCGTTCTCCCCGCTCACCGAATAGGTGCGGCGCTCGAGCGGCGGCGTGACGCCGGAAAGGTCGCAGGCCTGGGCACCGCCGGCGCGCACGCCCGCCCCCAGATGGATATGGCGTCCGGGCAAGGCCGAGAAGGCGCCGGCGCCGATGCGCTGCACCGTGTCGGGCACCACCAGCACGTCGACGCCCACGCCGCGCACCAAGCGACGTGCGAACGCACCGGGCGCGATGCGCACCACGGGAACGCCGTCCACGAACGAAGGGAGCACCACGGCAAGTCCCGATTGCACTCCGGCAGCTTGCGCAAGCGCGCGCAGATCGAAGCCGACCAGGGCATAGCCCGCCTCCTCGCGCTGAACCGACACTGCCGGCGCGTCCTGCTCGTCGGGCACGTCCACGGCCGCGGAGCCGCCCACGCCCTCTTGCCGGGCCGCCATGGCAAGCAAGCGCGCGCGGGCGTCGTCGTCCACGCCCATGCCAAGCGACCCCGCCGCCAGCAGATCGCCGTCGGCATCGCCGTCCACCTGCCCGGCGCGCGCGGAGCCGCCTTCCCATGATTGATACGGCAGCAGCTGCGGCGACCACACCTCGCCCGCCTGCGAACGCCCCGGGCTCACCTCTCGCACCTGATCGGCTGCAAGGCTCACCGGCGCCGCAAGGGCTCGCGCCACCACCTCCTGCGCTTTCGCGCCCTGCGTTGCGAACACCATCTCCTCAGCCGCTGCCATCGAAGCACCTCCCGTATCTAGGCCCTGTGTTTACCCGCTTTGCCGCCCATGCTACACTGCGCGAAGCGACGAAATCAAGCGACGGGAGGCCCTCAATGGCACATAACGCCTCAGGTCGGCTTGCCCAGCAAGCCCTTGAGCTCACCCGCAACAAGCTGCTGGTCAGCCTGCGCTTCATGAACGCCGCGTTCGCTCATCTCAAACTGCTGGCGCAACCCGGGCAGACCATCGCCACCGATGGCACGTACTTGCGCTACAGCCCAGCCGACGTGGCGCGCACCGTCGCGTCAAGCCCGGAGGAGCTTGCGCGCACGTACCTGCACATCATGCTGCACGACGTGTTTCTGCACCCCTTCCCCAACCCGAACATGGACGCCGCGCGCTGGGATGCCGCATGCGACATAGCCGTCGAAGCGGTCATCACCCAGCTGGCATTGCCCGCCACGGCAAGCCCGCGCGCCGCGCGTCAAACGGCAGCGCTCGCGCAGCTTCAGGCAGAATGTCCGCAGCTCACGGCCGAGGCGCTATACCGCTACTTCGCCGACAAGAGGTTAAGCGACCAGGAACTCGCGCAGCTTGCCGCGCCCTTCTTCGCCGACGACCACGAACCCTGGCACCGCATGGCGGCCAAGGAGGCGGCACGCCGTCAGGCCCAAACGGGCGAGAAGCAGGAAAACGCCGCCGATTCCCCCGCCCCCGCCGCCGGCGAGGCGGGCAAGAACGGCACGGACATGCCCATGCCCGACGAGGCGCGCAAGGCCAAACCCAACCACAAGGCCCACCGCGGCCTGTCGCTCGACGACATCACCGAGAAAGAGGCGCCCGAGCAGGCGCGCGGCGTGCAAGCCAACCGCTTCGCCGACACCGTCAACCTCGACCGCTCGCGTGACCAGTGGAAGAACGCGGCGCTGGAAATGGGCGTGCAGCTTGACTCCTATATCAAGCTCTGGGGCGTGGAAGGGTCGAACCTTTCCATGAATCTGCGCTCGGTCACGCGCCGCCAGCAGGACTTCACCGCTTTCTTGCGCAAGTTCGCGCGCATGGGCGAGCATGTACGCGTCAACGACGATGAGTTCGACTACGTCTATTATTGTTACGGCCTTTCGCGCTATGGCAACCTGCCGTTGATCGAGCCTTTGGAATACGTCGAGGAGCGGCGCATCCGCGATTTCGTCATAGCCATCGACACTTCCGCGTCCACCAAAGACGGGCTGGTCAGGCGTTTTCTTGAGCGCACATATTCCATCCTGTCCAACGAGACGGGTTTTTTCACCCGCATGAACGTGCATCTGGTGCAATGCGACGCCGCCGTCACGGCCGTGGACTGCATCCACAGCTTGGACGAGCTGGACGATTTCCTGGACAACGTGCAGGTCCAAGGCCTGGGCGGCACCGATTTCCGACCCGTGTTCGCCTATGTCGAAGATGCGCTTGAACGAGGCGAGTTCCAAAACCTCGGCGGCCTTCTCTACTTCACCGACGGCCAAGGCACCTACCCCGCCCACAAGCCGTCCTTCGATACCGCCTTCGTGTTCCCCGACGCCGAGACCGCCGACGCAAGCGCGCCGGTGCCGCCCTGGGCCATGAAGGCCGTCCTCGACGAAACGTTTACCGAGCAGGCCGGCGACCTGGCCTAGCACCACCCCATCGAGCAAGGAGCAGCCATGGATATCCAACAGGCGAAGCAGCAGATCAAGTACACCATGCAGGCGTATTTCGCTAAAGACGAGTTCGGCGGTTACGCCCTGCCGCCGCAGCGCCAGCGCCCCATCTTCCTGCTGGGCGCGCCCGGCATCGGCAAAACCGCCATCGTCGAGCAGATCGCCCAAGAGCTTGAGGTGGGCTTCGTTTCCTACTCCATGACCCATCACACGCGCCAAAGCGCGTTGGGCCTGCCGTTCATCGCCCAGAAGGAATACGGCGGGAAAACCTACGACGTGTCCGAATACACCATGAGCGAGATCATCGCCGCGGTCTACGACGCCATCGAGCAGACGGGGCATCGCGAGGGCATCCTGTTCCTTGACGAGATCAACTGCGTATCGGAAACGCTCACGCCGGCCATGCTGCAGTTCCTGCAGTACAAGGTGTTCGGCCGCCACAAGGTCCCCGAGGGCTGGATCGTGGTGACGGCGGGCAACCCGCCCGAATACAACCGCACGGCGCGCGACTTCGACCTGGCAACGTGGGACCGCTTGAAGCGCCTTGACGTGGAACCCGACTTCCAGGCATGGCGCGATTATGCGCTCGGCCACGGCGTGCATCCGGCGGTCATCACCTACCTTGACGTCGAACAGGACCACTTCTACCACCTGGAGACCACGCCCGACGGCAAGGAATTCGTCACGGCCCGCGGCTGGGACGACCTGTCGAGCGCCATCAGGCTCTACGAGGCGCAGGACCTGCCCGTCGATGAGGTGCTCATCGGCCAATACGTGCAGGCGCCCCAGATCGCCAAGCGTTTCGCCGTGTACTACGACCTGTTCACGAAGTATCGCGCCGACTACCAGGTGGACCGCGTGCTTGCAGGCACGGCCGGCCCCGAAGTGGTCGAGCGCGCCCAGGCCGCGCCCTTCGACGAGCGCGTGTCGGTAGTGGGCCTGCTCTCCGACGCGCTTGCGGGCGTGCTGCGCGAGGCGATGCTCGAGGAGGGCGCCGTGGAGTTCGCGCACCCGCGCCTGGCGGCCATGCGCGACAAGCTTGAGGCAGCGGGCGCAACCGATGCTACCGAGGAGGTGCGCACGCAGGAGGCCGAAGTGCGCCGCCTGCTGCGCACCGACCGTGCAAGCGGGCTTCTGTCCGAGCAGAAGTATCGCTCCTACGAGCGCACCATCGACATGTTACAGCAAGCGCAGCACCTGGGAGCGCAAAGCGGGTCGCTTACGTTCGACCAGGTCAAAGAAGCGTTCTCGAAGATGCTCGGCGGGCTTGAGAGCCGCGTTGAGCAGGGCGAGCAGGCCCTTGACCGCGCATTGGCGTTCGCCGAGCAGGCGTTTGGCGAAGGTCAGGAGATGCTGCTGCTCATCACCGACCTCTCCGCGAACCGCTACAGCATGGCGTTCATCAACGCACACGGAAGCGAGCGCTTCTTCAAGCACAACAGCGCGCTTCTGTTCGGCGATCGCGGCGCCGACCTGGCGGCCCGCATCAAGCAAACCGCGCTCGACGAGGAATAGCGCCAACAATGGCGACGGGCTGCAAACGTTACATCGCAGCCTGTCGCCGTATCCCCCGATCGGATGCTGATAGCCAGCGGGCGCCGAGCGCTCATCGAGCCAACGTCGGCGAAGCCTTAGCTCGATGCGTTTTCCCACTAGCTATCAACAACCCGGGCGATAGCCGCGACATAACGGAAAGCCTCCGTTCGCGATGAAGTGCGATTGCCAACACGGCTCAAACCGCTCTTTTTTGCGCATACGCATAAAAAGAAACGGGCATCGCCAAACGAAAACGACGGGCTGCAG